>DASXLC010000114.1:0-31320 GCA_036496445.1 Pseudolabrys sp.
ACCCGGACCAGGCAGCACGTATGGCGGAAGTGTGAAGATCTGAACGACGAGATGCCAAACAAGCACGGCGATCGCGAGCATCACGATCGGCAAGCCGATGCGCAAGGCGCGGTCGCTCACGACGCGCCTCCGGTGGCCATGGCCTTGCCAAGTGCCTCGGCTACCTGCCGGCAGAAGCCGCCATATTCGGCAGAGGTGCGAAAACGCTCGTCGCGCGGATAGGGCGCGTCGATGGCAATCTCCGCAAAGACATGGCCCGGACGCGGCGTCATCACCACGATGCGCTGCGACAGATAGACCGACTCGAACACCGAATGCGTAACGAAGATCACCGTGCGGCGCAGCGCGTACCACACCGCCAGCAGATCGTTGTTGAGCTTGAAGCGGGTAATCTCGTCGAGAGCCGCGAAGGGTTCATCCATCAGCAGGAGTTGCGGCTCGGTTACAAGAGCGCGCGCGATCGACGCGCGCATTTTCATGCCGCCCGAGAGTTCCCGGGGAAACGCATCAGCAAAATCGGTCAGTCCGACGCGGTCCAGTGACTGCCTGACCGCGGTACCCGACGCGGCTTCATTGGCATTGGCGAGCTTGAGCGGAAGCTGCACATTCGAAGCGATGTTGGCCCAGGGCATCAGCGTCGGCTCCTGAAATACGAAGCCAATTTTGCCGGCACCGTTTGGCCATTCGACAAGTCCCTTCGATGCCGTGCTCAACCCCGCGACGATGCGCAGTGCTGTCGATTTCCCGCAACCCGACGGGCCAAGCAGAGAAACGAATTCGCCTTCGCGAACCTCGAGATCGAACGCTTCGAGAGCAACCGTGCCGCGTTCAAAAGTTTTGCCGACACCGCGCAACGCGACGATGGGACGTCCTGCTGCTGGTCGTTCGGTTACCGGCGAAGGAGGCAAGGGCATGCCTTGTTGACGGACAGACTATGCTGTGGGGGACCGCTTTGGCTTTTCAGCCGCACACTGTACCGCACGCAGCACAAATGCCACAGCGGCGTCGGTGCTCAAGCCGCCTTCCTTCACCAGCGAGCGCCACGTGTGGAAACTCAGCGCAAGTCCGAGCACCGCATTCAGGTCGCGTCCCGGCCGCAATCCCCGGCTCAGCGTCGCCTGGAAGGCATCCATCCTCGATCCTATCCGCAACTGCATGATGTCCCGGGTCAGCGGATCGATTTCGGCGTCCCGCATGACACAGCTGGCAAGCTCGGCATTGCGGGCATACCACGCGTATATCTGGGTGAGGCCATGTCGTAACCGCTGATCGGGATCGGCGATTTCCCGCCAGGCATGCTCGTCCGGCAGCGGATCGCGTTCAAGCGCCAGCCCCGAGCAGGCAAGACCCAGTTCGCGTTCCGTCGGGAAATGCGCATACACCGTATGCCGCTGCACGCCCGCGCGTTCGGCGATGGCGGTGATGCTCGTATGCGCCGGCCCCCGCTCCGCATGCAGATCGACAGTCGCCTCGACGATGCGGCGGCGGGTTTCCGCCTGATTTTCCGCCCGCTTTCCAAGCGTATAGCTGCGCCTTCGAATCATTGCACGCTATTGTACCCCCATATTGACGCCGGGCCATAATTTCATTACACATAATTGTGCATTGATTAACAGGCCGCAAGATCTTTTCCGGCAAATCGCGGAGATCAAACATGAAAGCATCGTCAGTGAGTTTCCCTGTCGCCGTCTTGATGGTGATTGCAGGCATGATCTGGGGAATTATCATGGCGATATCGCACGACCACTCAGCCATGCCGGCTCACGCGCACCTTAATCTGCTCGGGTGGGTGTCCTTGTTCCTGTTCGGTGTGTTCTATCACCTTCATCCGGTGATCGATCGCAGCCGGGCGGCACTCGTTCAGGTCGCTGTCTGGATTGTCGGGACGGTGATCCTGACGTTCGGCGTCGGCCTCCTTCACACCGGCCATGACATCGGCCAGCCTTTTGCCGCCGGAGGATCCTTCATCGTTCTGGCGTCGATGCTGCAGTTCGGCTGGCTGGTCGTACGGCGGGAACAGACTGCAAAGGCATTTCGTGCTTCTGCCGTTCCGGCTGAGTAAGCCGCGCATGACTCAGCGCGATCAATTCTTCGGCCGCAGGTCGAGGCCGACCCCCTTGTTGACGAACTGCAGCGTATAGGCGCGCCTGTAGTCGATGCCCGGCTTGACTATGCCAACACGCACCATCTTGTCGAAGAAGCTTTTCCAGTGGGCATCCGTCATGGCACCGATGCCGAACTTCATGGAATCGCCGGAATCGACGATGCCATACTCCTTCATCTTGGTGATGGAATAAGACAGCAGTGCATCGGTCATTTCGGGATTCTGTTTCTTGATAAGGTCATTGCCCGGCCGGCTGTCGCCGTAGATGTAGTGATACCACCCGATCGCCGACGCATCGACGAACCTTTGCACCAGATCGGGCCGCTTCTCCACCAGGTCCCGCCGGGTTTCAATCAGCGTCGAATAAGCATCGAAACCATGGTCGGCCAGCAAAAACACTGCCGGCTTGAACCCGCCCTGACGCTCGACTGCAAATGGCTCCGAAGTGACGTAGCCCTGCATCGCCGAATTTTTATCGGTGAGAAATGGCTGCGCATTGAAAGTATACGGTTTCACCTTCGACTCATTGAAGCCGAAGTCGGCCTTCAGCCATTGAAAATAGCTGGCCATGCCTTCCTTGGACACGAACAACGTGCGCGTCTTCAGATCCTCGAATTTTGTGACGCCAGGGTGCGCGATGAATACCTGCGGATCTTTCTGAAAGCTCGCGGCAACCGCAACGGTCGGAATATTCTGAGCGACCGCGTCGAAGGATTGCAGCGAATTGGCGCTCATGAAGAAGTCGAGTTTGCCGACCGGGAGCAGAATACGATTGTTAACATTCGGCCCGCCCGGGACGATGGTCACATCGAGCCCATATTTCTTGTAAGTGCCGTCGGCGACCGCCTGATAGAAACCGCCGTGCTCGGCTTCGGCCACCCAATTGGTGCCGAAGCGAACCTTGTCCAGTTGCTGGGCCTGCGCCGCCGGGATCATGGCAAAGAGCAGTAAAAACGCCGGAATTCTGCTCATTTTCTCACTTTTTCCTTGCCTCGCCGCTCCGTCCGATCCGCGCGCGGCGGACTATTTGAACCTTTTCCCGAGCCCGCGCGACCCATGGATATCGCGGCCACTCAAGGCTGCCCAGTCTTAACCGGATGGAGACCGCCATGACCAAGTCAAAGATCACCACAGCGACCCTGACTGCACTCGCGCTTGCGGGCACCCTCGTCGCCAGCAGCGGCAGCGCACAGGCTCATTCGCATTGGGGCGCCGGCGTCGGTATCGGCATTGCGGCCGGCGCGTTGATCGGCGCGGCTGCCGCGTCCAGCTATGCCGGCCCCGTGTACGTATCACCCGATTATCGCGATTGCCGTCTGGTCGAGCGTTACGACCGCTGGGGCAACGTGCGCGTCGTCCGGGTCTGCGGCTACTGATTTCACCCGCTGGGATCGGCGCCTGCCCCGTCCATCCTCGCGCCGATCTAAGACGGCCCGCCCGGCCATGTCCCCGTCCGGGCGGGTCTGCTTTTCAGTACCTGATGATCGTACGCACGCCCGCGACGTGGGCGTCGGGATACCTGATGCCGGTGCCGCTCGGATGCCAGATGTACGTATAAACTGGCTGCACGACCCAACCTTTTATGATCTCCGCAACATAAGTGAGTTCGAGGTTCATCTCGTAGTCGCGCGGCGGCGTGGACAAGGTACCGAAATTGATCTGCTCCTGATCGAAGGCGCGAATGCTATTGGAAAAACGCGAATAGATCACGCTTGCGCCGAAGCTGTCGTCCGGACGCTTAGGGATCATTCCGGCAAAGACAATTCCACCGTCGATCTCGACATTGACCTGATTACGGTCGGACGGACTGATCGCGGAACGGTTGAAAACGGAGATGCCGGTATTTCCGCTGCCGCCCGGAAGGCGATAGAGCTGCTGATCGATCACGCCATAGATTCCGTAATCGCCGCGGTGCATCAGCGGCATGCCGTTGCTGGCCGGGTTGGCCAACAGCATGCCGTTGTTGGTGAACTGCTTATCGGCAAATTGACCAAGATGACTCCAGCCGCCGATCTTCAAGGTCGTGGCGAGCCCAGTGTCATGCTTTCCGCGATTTCGTCTCCATTGAAATTCACCAATCATGAAGGCCGGATCACTCAGACGAAAATTGAGGCCATAGCGATTGCAGGTGTCGGGATCGGCATTCCCGCATGGTGGCGCTGGATCGCCGTTGAAAATCGCAAATAGCAACGAGGCGTCCTTCGGCAATTCGTACTTTATTCGCGCGCCGACGGCCGACAACGGATAAGCGGGGCCTCCACCCGGCAAATTGACCGCGCCGATCGTCGGCCAGTCGCTCTGCATGAAAATCTGACTGACGTCGCTGTAGAAGAATTCCGCGTCCGCGGCGAGTTGGCCAAATCTGAAACTCAGGGGACCAAACCAGCGTTCGAGCCACAATTCCGACAGGCGCACGGTGGGCGTCGCTTCGATCGCGGCGATCGTGTTCATGCCGCCGACGTAGTCTCGCCGGATGCGGCCGTCATTGTAGATTCCGAAGGCATTGGCGTAGAACGTCCAGTCCTTCCAGCCCGCGAGCTTCTCAAGATCGATGGCGAGCTGCGCTTCCAGCTTGCCCTGATCGATGGTGCCGCGCCGGATGCCCCCCGACAGATTGCTCAGCACATCATTGGTGTAGATGAAGTTGTATGAAACGCCGTGATCGTAGAGCCACTTCCGGTTCCCGGACGCGTCGGCGTTCTGTGGAAAGCTTGTGGCGATCGAGGGCTCTGTGATGCCGATGGCGCTCGGCGCTTGCTGGCCACGCGCAAAAGGCGTGGCGACGGCGACCACAACCCCCAGCCATGCACAATGAATGAGCAGCCCACGCAATCGCGCCCTGACCGCAGTGGCTTTTTTTGCACTGCACCAACACGCGGCCCCACGCTTGCCCTTCTGAAGCCGCGCCATGTTTATGGTCGGAAATACTGACAGGTGGATGACCGCCCCCATGCGCCTTTCAGGCGCCAAGCATAGCCTTGTAAGGGTTGTGGGCAATTTCTTCGAGGCGCGCGCCGGTCAGGCCTTTAATCCGGGCCCAATTTACCCCAGGTAAAAGTTTTATTTCGCGGTAATGCCGCTGCCCCACCTGAATTCAATATAAAGCACGCCAGTAGAGGGTCCAGGACGAGGAAGTTCTTGGATCGGTCAGTCGGGACCAGTATGGCGCAGTTTAAGCTGCGACCGCAGCTAAGCGCGCGCAATGGCGTGATCGCCGCGGTCGTTCTCATTGTGGGTACATGGCTTGCGGTGGCTGCAACGCGCACCCCCGGCGTGGATAAGTTGGGCGAAACGGAAGCGACCCAAGGGCACCACGAAGGCGCCCTGTATTACCCGACGTCAAAGCAATGGGCGTCACTGACGACCACACCGGTCACTGAAGTCGTTTTCCGCACCGAACATTTGACTGAGGGAAAGATTGCCGTCGACGAAGACCACTCGACGCTGGTGTTCTCACCCTATTCGGGTCGCGTGATCAAGCTGCTCGCCAAGCCAGGCGACGCGGTGAAAACCGGTCAACCGCTGTTCACGGTCGAAGCGCCGGACATGGTGCAGGCGCAGAATGATTTTATCTCCGCGATCTCCAACCTGAACAAGACCAGGTCGGCGCTTGATCTCGCCAGGATCGTCGAGCAGCAAAACAAGACGCTCTATGACTCGCGGGCTGGCCCGCTGCGCGATCTGCAAACATCGCAGGCAACCAGCCGCGCCGCCGAGAATGACGTGCGCTCCGCCCAGACCTCGCTGGAGATGACGCGCAACCGCTTGCGTATTCTCGGGATGACGGACGATGAAATCGCCAAATTCAGCGACACCGGCGCTGTCAGTCCGCAAGTGACGATTTATTCGCCGCTCGGCGGCACCGTGATCCAGCGCAAGGTCGGACCTGGACAATACATCAACACTTCATCGCAGAACACGAGCGCGAGCGATCCCACTTTCGTCATCGGCGATCTGTCGACCGTGTGGCTGGTCGCCTATGTGCGCGAATCCGATGCGCCAAGCGTGCACGTCGGACAAGCGCTGCATTTTACGGTTCTCGCCTATCCAACCCGTGTGTTTCCGGCAAACATTTCCTATGTCGCGACCTCTCTCGATACCGGAACACGCCGGCTGGTTGTGCGGGCGACGATTGACAATTCGCGGCATCTGCTCCGTCCGGAAATGTTCGCGAGCGTGACAATTCTTACCGGCGAAGGGGACAGTTCTCTGGCAGTGCCGCAGGATTCAATCATCTACGATGGCAAAGTGGCTCATGTCTGGATCGCGCGCGCCGACAAATCGGTCGAACGGCGTGACATCAAGACCGGCCTCTCCAACGGATACATGATCCAGGTCACCGAGGGTCTGCGCGACGGCGAAACCGTCGTGAGCAAGGGCAGCCTGTTCGTCGATCGCGCTGCGGCGGGAAGCTGACGCATCCATGTTGCGTAGCCTGATGTCGTTTTGCCTCTCGCGGCGCCCGCTGGCGCTGGTCGCCTTTGCGGCGTTTATTGCCGTTGGCATTGGTGCATTCACGGTGCTCAATGTCGAAGCCTATCCCGATCCTGCGCCACCAATCATCGAAATCATCGCGCAATATCCCGGCCAGTCGCCCGAGGAAGTCGAGCGCTATGTCACTATTCCGCTGGAGATCGCAGTCGCCAGCACACCCGGCCTGACCTACATCCGGTCGAACACCGTGTTTGCGCTCGGGTTCATCCGGCTGCAATTCGAATACGGTCGCGACTACAACTTCGTACGCCAGCAGGTCACCAATCGCCTGAAAGACGCGACGCTGCCAGCAGCGGTTACGCCGGTCATCTCACCAGCCGGCGGCATCAGCGAGATCCTGCGCTACCAGCTCAAAGGTCCGCCCGGGATGGACCTGATCCAGCTCAAGACCATCCAGGACTGGGTGGTCGAGCGCAAATTGCGCATCGTCCCGGGCATCGCGGATATTTCGCCGCTCGGTGGCAAAACCAAGGAATACCAGGCCGAAATCGACCTCGATCGCATGCGGTCTTACGGGCTGACGTTGCCGCAGATCATCAGCGCAATTTCCACCAGCAACGCCAACGTGGGCGGCCGCACCATCGCGGTCGGCGAGCAGTCGGTCAATGTCCGCGGCGTCGGCGCGCTCGGATCGATCAGCGACATCAACAATATTGTCGTGAGTCAGCAGGGTGGATTGCCCGTCGTGCTGTCGGACATCTCGCACAACCAGGTCGGGTTCACACCGCGCCTCGGCATAGCCGGCCGCGACAACCAGGACGACATCCTGTTCGGGATCGTGCTGATGCAGAAACTCGAGCACACAATGGATGTGGTAACGCGCGTCCGTGCCGCAATCGAGCGCATCAATAGCGACGGAAGCCTGCCGCCCGGCGTGAGAATCGAACCGTACTACGATCGGGGAGATCTCGTCGCCATCACCGTGCGCACGGTGATGCACAATATGCTGTTCGGCATCGCGCTGATTTTCCTCATCCAGTGGGTATTTCTGGGCAACCTGCGCTGCGCCCTGATCGTTTCGGCGACGATCCCCGTGGCCCTCTTTCTTGCGGTGATCATTACGGTGTTGCGCGGAGATTCGGCCAACCTGCTCTCGGTCGGTGCGATTGACCTCGGCATTATCGTGGATGGCACCGTCATCATGGTGGAAAATATTTTCCGCCATCTCGCACATCACTCCGCACGTCATCCGTCCGACGACGGCCGCAGCGATCGGCTTCACCGGATATTGGCGGCGGCCGTCGAGGTGGACAAGCCGATCTTCTTTTCGGTGATCATCACCATTGCTGCATTCATTCCGCTTTTCACCATGCAGGGCGTGGAAGGCCAGATCTTCGGGCCGATGTCGCGCACATACGCCTACGCACTGCTTGGCGCCGTGATTGCGACCTTCACCGTAACGCCCGTGATGTCATCGCTTTTGCTGCCGGAACGAGTGACCGAGGTTGAGACCATTCTCGTCCGTGGCCTTCGCAGCGTCTACGAGCGCGTTCTTGTTCTGGCGGTGAAGAACGCACGTTTTTCGGCGATGATAGCTCTCGCCTTCCTCGTCCTTTGCGGCGGCCTCGGAATGAGGCTTGGCACCGAATTCCTGCCGAAACTGGAGGAAGGCAATCTCTGGATCCGCGCTCTGCTGCCGCCCACGATCACACTTGAAGCGGGCCGCGACACCGTCAACAAGATCCGCAATGTGATCGGCAGTTACGCTCCGGTCCGCACCGTAGTTTCCGAGCAAGGCCGCGGTGAAGATGCCACCGATCCGGATGGATCCTTCGTCGCCGAATTCTTCGTTCCGCTCAAGCCGTTTGAGGAATGGCCGAATGGCCTGACCAAGCCGCAGCTTGTCAAGGAGATGTCGGCACGACTGGAAAGCGAGTTTATCGGTATTGACTTCAACTTCTCGCAATACATCCAGGACAACATCGAGGAAGCGGTCTCGGGTGTTAAAGGCGAAAACTCAGTCAAGATCTTCGGCCGCGATTTGAACGAGCTCGAACGTCTGTCGAAAGTGGTGCAAAGCGAGCTGGCGAAGGTCCCGGGCGTCGCTGACCCGGGCGCATTCAATCTGCTCGGCCAGCCGAATCTGGTGATCCAGGTCGATCGCGCCAAGGCTGCGCGCTACGGAATCACCGTCAGCGACATGAATACGGTTGTTCAGGCCGCGATTGGCGGGCAGGAAATCACGCGCATTTATGAAGGCGAAATGAACTTCCCGCTCACGGTCCGGCTTGCGCAGCAATACCGGGACAACATCGATGCCATCCGCACCGTGCCCGTCGCCTTGCCGAATTCCGATCCGAAATCGCCGACCGCTTACATTGCGCTTGGCGACGTCGCCGAGGTCCGGCTGGAAACCGGCGCAGCTTATATCTACCGGCAAAACACCGAGCGTTTCGTGCCGATCAAATACAGCGTGCGCGGCCGTGATCTCGGTTCGACCGTCGCCGACGCCCAGCGGCGTATCGCCAAGAACGTGGAACTGAAGGAAGGTTATCGCCTGGAATGGTCGGGCGAATTCGGCGCACTGGTCGAAGCAAAAAAGCGGCTTGCGGTCATTATTCCGCTCAGCCTGCTGCTGATCATGATGCTGCTCTACAGCCTTTTCAATTCCATACGCGACAGCCTGCTGGCGCTGTCCGGAATTCCGTTTGCTGCCTGCGGCGGCATTCTCGGACTTTATTTTTTCGGCCTGAACTTCAGCGTGTCGGCAGCCGTCGGGTTCATTTCCCTGTTCGGCGTGTCGGCGATGGATGGCATCCTGCTCGTCTCGTATATTCGCCGGCGCCTGGACGAAGGATTCGGCAAGGACGAAGCCATCATCGGCTCAGCGCAGGCGCGCATGCGCCAGATCTTCATGACAGGGCTTTCCGCATGTATCGGCCTGGTGCCGGCCGCAATTTCCACCGGCATCGGCTCGCAAGTGCAGCAGCCGCTCGCCTGCGTGATCGTCGGCGGCATGCTGCTGTCACCGATCTGCAGCCTCCTGGTGATTCCAACATTGGCGCGACTGGCCATGCCGACGGTGCGAAGGACAGCACCAGTGAGCCGCGGCCACGCAGCCGAGCCGGGACCCGCGGAATAGCAGCAGCTGATCAGCTTGTCCGCTTGGCCGGCTGAACCAGCCCGCCGATACGGCCGGCGAATTTGCTGATCGGTGACCAGAACAGCAGCACGATGGCGAGGGTGGTGATGGAGCCAACCAGCGGATTCGCCCAGAACACGCGCAGATCGCCGCCGGACCCGATCATAGCGAGACGGAAGGCGTCTTCAGCGCGGCTGCCGAGGACGAGCGCAAGCGTGAACGGCGCCAGCGGGATTCCGACCTTCTTGAACACATAGCCGACCACGCCGAACAGCAGCATCAACCAGATGTCGAACATCGCATTCTGGATGGCGTAGGCGCCGATCGCGCACGACACCACAATCATCGGCGCGATGGCCGCGAACGGCACGCGCAGTACTGCAGCGAAAACCGGAACGGTCGTGAGCACCATGACCAGGCCGACGATATTGCCGAGATACATCGAGGCGATAAGGCCCCAGACGAAATCCTTGTGTTCGACAAACAGCAGCGGACCGGGATTGAGTCCCCACACCATCAACCCGCCGAGCAGGATTGCGGCTGTGCCGGAGCCGGGAATTCCCAAAGCCAGCATCGGCAGCAGCGCAGCCGTGCCCGACGCATGCGCTGCCGTTTCCGGCGCAAATACGCCTTCGATGCGGCCCTTGCCGAAGCTCTCCGGGTCCTTCGCGAAGCGCTTGGCGAGGTTGTATCCCATGAACGATGCGGCAATCGCGCCGCCCGGCGTAATGCCGAGCCATGCGCCGATCACCGATGAACGCAGCAGTGTCACCCAGTAGCGCGGCAGATCCTTCCACACGTTCCAGAGCACGCGCAGGCTGATCCGCGCGGCGTGGCCGCGCAGCGCCAGCCGCTCTTCCATGGTGAGCAGAATTTCGCTGATGCCGAACAGGCCGATCACTGCGACCAGGAAGTTGATGCCACGCAACAGGTCGCTGAAGCCGAAGGTCATGCGCAATTGGCCCGAGACCGTGTCCATGCCGACGCCGGCAAGCAGCAACCCAAGCGCCATGGAAATGATGGTCTTGTGCTTGGCTTCGCGGCCGAGACCGACGAATGAGCAGAAGGTGAGCAGATAAACCGAAAAAAACTCGGGCGGCCCGAAGCGCAGGGCGAATGAAGCGATGCCGGGCGCGAGGAATGTGATGAGCAGAACGGCAAACAGCGAGCCAATGAAGGACGAGGTGAAGGCCGCAGTAAGCGCCTCCGCGGCCTTGCCCTGCTGCGCCATCGGATAGCCATCGAACGTCGTCGCAACGGACCAGGCTTCGCCCGGAATGTTGAACAGGATCGAGGTAATGGCGCCACCGAACAGCGCACCCCAATAGATGCAGGACAGCATAACGATGGCGGACGTGGGATCCATCGTGAAGGTGAGCGGCAGCAGGATGGCAACGCCGTTTGGGCCGCCTAGTCCCGGCAGCACGCCAACGAAAACGCCGAGCACCAGCCCGACCATCATCAACGCCAGCGTTTTCCAGGTCAGCAGAACGGCAAAACCGTGAACGAGCAGTCCGAAAGCTTCCATGGAATCAATATCCAAACAGGGCTTCGAGCGGCCCCTTAGGCATGATGACATCGAACGCGATATCGAAAGTAATGAACATGGTCACCGAGAACAAAAAGGCGGTCAGCAATGATTTCCAGAGTGCGATCCGTCCGACCTTCCACATGAAGCCTGCGATCAGCAGAAAGCTTGCGACGTATAGCCCAAGCCACTGCGTCGCAAGACAGAACAGGAGTGTCGGAATGAACACCTGTATCACGCGTCGAAGCTGGTCGCGCGTCACAAATATTTTGCCTTCATCCATCCGGCTCAGGAAAATCGAAACCAGTCCGAAGATGCTCGCGGCGGCCAGAATGAGGGACAGATAGAACGGGAAATAGCCGGCCTGCGGACCGTCTGCCTCCCAGCCCATTCCGGTCCGCCAGTTGTCGAACGCCAGCAACAGGGCCAGCCCCGCCAACAGGAGATAGACGACGCACTCGACCGTGCGCGTCGAAGCAACGGCCGGCGATTCTTCAGCCGGCGCATCCGGATCTTCGACGACGATTTCAGTATCGGAGGACATAGCTTACCTGTCTTTGTCATTCCGGGGCGCGCGCGCAGCGCGAACCCGGAATCCAGAGCCACACACGGTACCTGCAGCTGGATTCCGGGTCCGGCACAAGATGCCGGCCCGGAATAACGATCGTTTTACTTCGCGACGAACCCGGCTTCTTCCATCAGACTCGCGTTCAGCTTGTCGTCGTCCTCGAGGAATTTGACCATGTCCTTGCCGGTCAGGAAGATCGGCTTGAGCGCCTGCTTTTCCATGTAGTCCTTGTATTCGGCGGTCTGCGCAACGTTCTTGAGCAGATCAACGTAGAAGGCTGACTGTTCGGGCGTGACCTTGCCCGGCAGGAAGAAGGCGCGCAGCATGAGATACTGCACGTCGAGACCTTCCTCCTTGCAGGTTGGAATATCGTTCCACGACTGCGTGTCGGTTACCTTGGTCTTGTAGGCGATGCGTTCCTTGTCGAACACGCACAGCGCGCGCACCTGGCCGGCGCGCCACACTTCGAGATTTTCCGAAGGGTTATTGACGTTGGACGCCGTGTGATTGCCGACCAGCTGGGTGGCCGCCTCGCCTCCCGACTTGTAAGGCAGGTAAGCGAATTTCGCGCCGGTCTTCTTTTCCATGAATACTGTGAGAATGTGATCCTCGCGTTTGGAGCCGGTCCCACCCATCTTGAATGGTTGCGGCGCGGCCTTGGCCGCGTCGACAAACTCCTTCACATTCTTGTAGGGCAGCGTGGTGTTGTCCCACAACACGAACTGATCCATTGCAGTGACGGCGACCGGCGAGAGTTCGCGCCAGTTAAACGGGATCTTCGCCGAGAGCGGCAGCATGTAAATCAGCGAGTAAGCGAGCAACAAACGGTTTGGATCGCCGTCGCTCGATTTCATGTACATCAACGCTTCCGCGCCTGAAGCACCGCCCTTGAGCGAGACAACCATCGGCTGCTTCATCAGGTTGTTTTTCTGGATGGCAGCCTGAATCATGCGTGCCATCTGGTCGGATGCGCCGCCCGCGCCGGCGGCCACCACGATTTCAACCGGCTTGGTCGGTTCCCATGCGGCGGCCGGCGAGTTTGCCAGCGCAATGGCCGCAACGGCCGTGCCGGCCAATACAAGGTTTTTCATTTCATCCTCCCTTTATAGGCTCGCAGCGGTTCTACCAGCGGATAGGCCGCGCTGTCCTTGTTAATTAGCCCCATTTTGCGGGTATTGGGCGCAAGTTCAAGCCGCCGTTCGGCTAATGACCGTGCTGCTCGCGCCGCACAATGTCTGCGCCCTGCACCATTGCCTGCATTTTCGCGAAAGCCAGGTCTCGTGGCAGGTATTTCATACCGCAGTCGGGGGCGATCACGATGCGTTCGGCGGGCACATGCGGCAACGCCTTGCGGATACGCCCAGCGACAATGTCCGGCGTCTCCACGGTCATATCGGAAAGATCGATCACGCCGAGGATGATTGTCTTCGACGGCAGTTTTTTGAGAACTTTCAGATCAAGCTTTGGCTGCGCCGCCTCTATCGAAACTTGCGCGGCCCGCGAACCTTCCAGTTCAGGCAGGAATGAATAACCCGCTGGCTTGTCGTGCACGACAGCGGCATAGCCGAAGCACAGATGCACCGCGATCGTTCCGCGAACGCCGTCGAGCGCGCGGTCGAGCGCCTTCAATCCGTACTCGCGCGCCTTCTCCGGATGCTGCTGCATCCACGGTTCGTCGATCTGCACGACGTCGGCGCCGGCAGCGAACAGATCCTTGATCTCCTCGTTGACCGCAGCGGCATAGTCGAGCGCCATGGCTTCGTCGGATTGATAGAATTGGTTCTGGGCCTGCTTCGACATGGTGAAGGGACCTGGCACGGTCATCTTCACGGCCTTCTTCGTGTTCGCACGCAGGAATTGCAGATCGCGCAGCTCGACCGGATGTTTGCGCCGGACCTTCCCTGTAACGCGCGGCACAGGAATCGGCTTGCCGCTGCGATTGAGGGTCGTTCCGTGATTTTCAATGTCGACGCCTTCGAGCGCAGTCGCAAATCGATTCGAATAACTTTCGCGCCGCTGCTCACCGTCTGTAATGATGTCGAGGCCGGCGCGTTCCTGGTCCTGGATCGCGAGAATTGTTGCCTCGTCCTGTTTGGCTTCGAGCGCTTTCGGATCGACCAGCCAGAGATCGTCCATCCGGACCCGCGGCACCATCTTCGAGAGCCGCGCGCGATCGATCAGCCAATCCGGCTGCGGATAGGAGCCAACGAGAGAGGTCGGAAAGAGCTTGGCTGGCATCGTGCGATTTAGCCCGTTCAGCTGGATAATTCGGCGCGCACAATTTTCGCACCTTCGACCATGGCACACATTTTTCCGAAGGCGACATCGCGCGGCAGATATTTCAGGCCGCAATCGGGGGCAACAACGATTCGATCGGCGGATACGTGCGGCAAGGCACGCCGGATGCGAGCCGCCACCGTTTCGGGTTTCTCGATCGCCATATCAGAGAGATCAAGAGTGCCGAGAATGATCGTCTTGCCGGGCAGCTTCTCGAGTACCACGCAGTCAAGATTGGATTGCGCGGTTTCGATCGAAACCTGTCTGACCGGCGAGCCGGTTAGCTCGGGCAGAAACGAATATCCCTCCGGCCGCACATGAATGATGGCGGCATAACCGAAGCAGATATGAACCGCCGTCGGCCCGTTGACCCCATCGAGCGCGGCGTTGAGCGCTTTGAGTCCATATTTTCTGGCCTTTTCAGGCCGCGCCTGCATATACGGCTCGTCGATCTGCACAATGTCGGCACCGGCGGCGAACAGATCCTTGATTTCGCCGTTCACCGCGGCGGCATAGTCGAGCGCCATCTCCTCCTCGTCTTTATAAAAATCGTTCTGCGCTTGTTGTGACATTGTGAACGGGCCCGGCACCGTCATCTTGATCATGCGATCTGTGTTGGCGCGCAGAAATTTTACATCGTCTACCTCAACCGGATGCCGGCGACGGACCTTGCCGGTGATGCGCGGCACCGGATTGGGATGACCGGAGCGATCGAGCGCTGTTCCCGGATTGTCGACATCGACCCCTTCGAGGGCCGTGGCGAAGCGATTGGAATAGCTTTCACGCCGCATCTCGCCATCGGTGATGATGTCGAGGCCGGCGCGCTCCTGATCGCGGATCGCAAGCAAGGTGGCATCATCCTGAGCCTGCTTGAGATAGTCGGGCGCAATGCGCCAAAGCTCTTTCGCGCGCACGCGCGGCGGGAAACGGGCCGCAAGCTTGGCCCGGTCAATCAGCCATTCCGGCTGCGCGTAAGAGCCGACGAGAGAGGTCGGAAGAAGCTTGGCCATGCGCCTAGTATGACGGTATCGCCGCCGCCGGGCCAGCCGCCGCTACGCTCATCGCCATGACGCGGGCGACATGGGCAGCCTCTCGTTCACTGCCGTCGTGAATCTGGTGCCGGCACGAGGTCCCGTCGGCCACGATCAGCGTGTCGGCGCTGGCCCTGCGCACCGCGGGCAACAACGACAATTCACCCATCTTGCGCGAGACATCGATCGTCGCGACGTTATAGCCGAACGATCCCGCCATGCCGCAGCAGCTCGATTCGATCGTCTCGACGGAAAGCTGCGGGATCAGCCGTAGCGTGCTCTCGACGGCGCCCATGGTGTTGAACGCCTTCTGATGGCAGTGGCCGTGCAGCAGCGCCTTTTTCGGCAGCGGACCCAGCTGCAGGTTGAGTTGACCCTGCTTGTGCTCGCGCGCGATGAATTCTTCGAAGAGAACCGCGTTCGCAGCCAGCGCGTCCACCGTCTGTCCCTTGAACAAGGCGGGCAATTCGTCGCGGAAAGTGAACAAGCAACTCGGCTCGAGGCCGATGACTGGCAGCCCCCGTGCGACATAAGGCGCAAGCGCATCCATCGTGCGCTGCATTTCACGACGCGCTTCGTCGACCAATCCGACCGCCAGGAAAGTGCGGCCGCAGCATAGCGGACGATCACCGGGATCGGGCGGCAACGGCGCGTGCACGCGATAACCGCCTGCTACCAGGACGCTCAACGCGTCATCCAGATTTTCACGTTCGAAATAGCGGTTGAACGTGTCGGCGAACAGCACGACTTCGCGCGCTGCCGCGTTCTGCTCCGCCGTTGTATAGCGCCAATCGGAGCGGTCCCTGTAGGTATCCTTGCGCCATTTCGGCAGGCTGCGGTCGGAGGAAAAACCGGCAATCAATTGTGAGGCCTTGCGCAGAATCCCGCTCTGATCTCGGACGTTGAAAAAGCGGCTCCATTTCACGGCAAATGGCGCGTAGTGCGGCAGAAAACCGACGAGCTTCTCGTGCAGTGAGAGTTCAAATTTAGCGGCGCGTGCAGCCTGCACTTCGATTTTCATGCGCGCCATGTCGACACCGGTTGGACACTCGCGGCGGCAGGCCTTGCAGGAAACGCAGAGTTTCAGCGTCTCGGTCATCTCATCGGAAATGAGCGCGGCCGACCCGAGTTGCCCGCTGATGGCGAGCCGCAGCGTATTGGCGCGTCCGCGCGTCACGTCACGCTCGTCACGCGTCACGCGATAGCTCGGGCACATCACGCCGCCCGTCAATTTGCGGCAGGCGCCGTTGTTGTTGCACATCTCGACGGCGCCCTGAAAACCGCCGCCAACGCCCGGATAGGCCGACCAGTCGAGATGCATCTGGACCGGTTCGCCGTGATAATCTGGCGCATAACGAAACAGGCTGCGGTCATCGAATTTCGGCGGCCGCACGATCTTGCCCGGATTATAAAAACCATTCGGGTCGAACCGATCTTTCACTTCTTCGAAGGCGCGCGCGAGCCGCGCCCCGAACATCGGCTCATTGAACTCCGATCGCACCAGCCCGTCGCCGTGCTCGCCGGAGTGCGAACCTTTGTATTCCCGCACCATCGCGAACGCCTCCTCGGCGATTTCGCGCATGGCATGCACGTCTTTCTCTTGGCGCAGATTCAGAACCGGCCGCACATGCAGACAGCCTGAGCCAGCGTGTGCGTACCACGTGCCGCGCGTGCCGTGCCTTTCGAAAACCTCCGAGAGGCGCGAGGTGTATTCAGCCAGGTGCTCCAGCGGCACCGCGCAATCCTCGACGAAGGAGACCGGTTTCCCTTCCTCCTTCATCGACATCATGATGTTGAGGCCTGACGTGCGCACTTCGGTGATCGCGGCCTGTAGATCCGGGCTGAGCACCTCGACCACGCCGCCCCACTTCGCTCCACTCTTGCCCCAGCCAAAGCCGAGATCGCCCATCAAATCCTTGAGCTGCTGGAGCATGCGAAGATTGACTTCGTGATCGTCCTCGCCAAATTCGACCAGCAGAATGGCTTCCGGGGTCTCGCGCACGAATTTTTCCAGTGCCGGCTGGAAAATCGGAATCTGGCGCGCGAGCTCGATCATCGTGCGGTCGATCAGCTCGACCGCGATCGGCTTGAGCCGCACGATCTGTTGTGCGGAATTCATCGCTTCGTAGAAACTTCCGAAATGGCAGGCGCCGACCGCACGGCGGCCAAGCAGCGGCGAGAGCTTCAACTCGATGCGCGTGGAAAATGCCAGCGTGCCTTCGCCGCCGACCAGCACATGCGCGAGGTTGATATCGTTCTTGCCGGGCACCAGTGCGTCGAGATTGTAGCCGCCGACCCGCCGCTGGACTTTTGGAAACCGTGTGGCGATCTCATCGGCTTCGCGCGCACCGATCGCGAGCAGATCCTTGGCGAGCGGACGCAAGGGCGCCGGCACATCTTTCAGGTTGCCGCCGATGCGGCCAAAATGCCCGAGCGTTCCGTTTGCAAGCAGAGCTTCGATCGAGATCACATTGTCGCGCATGGTGCCGTAACGCATCGAGCGGCCACCACAGGAATTGTTGCCGGCCATGCCGCCGATCGTCGCGCGCGAGGAGGTCGAGATATCGACCGGGAACCACAGGCCGTGCGGTCTGAGTTGCCGGTTAAGATCGTCGAGGACGATCCCCGGCTCGACCGTGCAGCGCGCGCGTTTGACGTCGAGGTCGAGAATGCGCGTCAGATATTTCGAGCAGTCCACGATCAGCGATTTGCCGACCGCCTGCCCGGCCTGTGATGTTCCGCCACCGCGCGCCAGCACGGTCGCGCCCTCGCTGCGCGCAATCGCTATCGCCCGATCGGCTTCTTCAATGGTCCGCGGTGCAACCACGCCAAGCGGCGTGATCTGGTAGTGGGACGCGTCGGTGGCATAGCGGCCGCGCGAAAATCGGTCGAATTGGACCTCCCCGGTCAATTCGGCCTTCAGCCGCCGCTCCAGACCGGGCATGACTACCGCCACGTTTCTTATCCTTTTTGGGCTGCGCCAAGCCTATGCATAAGGTCTAGTTCGCCTTTACGGAAAACCGCTTGACCGCAATGTTACATTCATAGTTCAACGCCACAAGCGTCGCTCCCTGGCCGGGAACGCGCCCGTGGCAAAGCCACGAAATCCCCGAAAAGCTGCCGTTCAGGAGCGGACTTTCTATGGCTAAGAATTCCTCGCGTACAGTTGGGCGCCATTTTCTGCACATCCCGGGGCCCTCCCCGCTACCGGATCGCATTTTGCGCGCGATGGACACGCCTATCATCGACCACCGCGGGCCGGAATTTTCCAGACTGGCCAAGAAGTGCCTTGACGGCATCAAGACCATCTTCAAGACCAGCAACCCGGTGATCATCTATACCGCGACCGGAACCGGCGCCTGGGAAGCTGCGCTGGTCAATACGCTGTCGCCCGGCGACAAGGTGCTGATGGTGGAAACCGGCCAGTTCGCCGCGCTGTGGAAGAAGATGGCCGAGAAGCTCGGCCTTGTCCCCGAATTCATCACGACCGACTGGCGCATCGGCGCTGACCCGGCCGCAATCGAATCGCGGCTGCGCGAAGACAAGAAGAAAGAGATCAAGGCGGTCTGCTTTCTTCATAATGAAACGTCGACTGGTTGTCTGTCGCCCGTAGCGGAAATTCGTAAAGCAATCGACAAGGCCGGTCATCCCGCGCTGCTGATGGTGGACACCATCTCCTCGCTTGCGTCGGCCGATTATCGGCACGACGAATGGGGCGTCGACGTGTCGGTCGGCGGCGCGCAGAAAGGTCTGATGCTACCGCCCGGCATGTCGTTCAACGCGGTGAGCGACAAGGCCCTGGCGGCAAACAAGACGTCCACGCTCACGAAATCGTTCTGGGCCTGGGACGAAATGATCGCCATGAACAAAGTCGGCTTCTTTCCCTACACGCCGGCAACTCAGATGCTGCAGGGTCTCGCGGTCGGCATCGAGATGCTGCACGAGGAAGGCCTCGACAACGTGTTCGCCCGCCACGACCGTCTTGCGGAAGCTACGCGCCGAGCGATCAAGGCGTGGGGGCTTGATATCATTTGCCGCGATCCGAAATATTATTCGCCGACGATCACCGCCGTGCTGCTGCCGGAAGGGCATGACGCCGATGCGTTCCGCGCACTGGCGCTCGAGCACTTCAATATTTCCTACGGTGCAAGCTTCGGCCGTTTCACCGGCAAGATGTTCCGCATCGGCCACCTCGGTGACATCAACGACGCGATGCTGCTGGGCGGGCTGGCCGCAACCGAAATGGCGCTCGCGCTTGCCAATATTCCGCACAAGAAGGGCGGCGTGCAGGCAGCGATGGACTATCTCGTCTCCGCGCACGGCGCCTCGGCCAAGCAGGCGGCGGAGTAAGTCCACATTCCACAGCGATCGCATCTGTGACGCGGTCGAAATATTCCGACCGCACAAGTTGGACGGGACGACGCGATTGAGTGTAGCCAGGCCGTACGCCGGACTGATGTTCTCAAACACGTCGGTTGAGATCGGAGCCGGTGGCGGTGCCAACGCAGTAAGAATCGTCAGCGCAGCTGAGCATGTACACATAAGCACCCACGACTAAGCCGCCCTTACCCACGCATTAGCCAGCAGTACGTGCCCCACAAAGTCCGAAATCGCCTTGAGCGCCATCTCCGGCGTTTCGCGCTGCGGCGAATGACGCGCGCCCGGCAATAGCGCGACCTCGACCGGGCAGTAACATTCCTCCTTTGCCACCTCGATGTGCTTGACCGTGCCGTATTGATCGTCTTCGCCCTGCACGATCAGAACCGGCACGCGGATATAGGCGAGGAATTCGGTGATGTCCCATTTGCGAAAATCCGGATCGAGCCAGGCGCCGTTCCAGCCCTTGAAGGCGTTGTCGACGTCGGCGTGCCAGCGCGACAATCGTGCGCGCAGATCGCCGGTTTCATAAGCTTTTTTCGTCTCGACGATGGAAGCGATGCCGGGATCTTCAGTGAAGAAATGCGGTGCGATCAGCACAAGTCCACCGACGCGATGATCCTGATGGCTGCCGGCATAGACCGTTGCGATTGAGGCGCCGTCGCTATGGCCGATCAGCAAGCCCCGCTGAAATCCGATTGCATCGAGCAAGCACGGCAAGATGTCTCGCGCCTCGTCATGCATGTAGGAGAGCGGACGCGGCAATGTCACCGGCGACGACTTGCCGTAGCCGGCGCGCGAGTAGACGAACACGCCGGCGCCGGTTGCGGCCGAAAGCTTTTCGGGAAAATCGTCCCAAAGGCCGACACAGCCGAGGCCTTCGTGCAACAGTACCAGCGTCGGCGCCTTGTCGGGCAGCGCACCAACAAAACGGTATTCCAACCGTTGCCCGCCGATATCGAGGAAGCCGGAGTCGGCAAGTACCATCAGTGCGCGCCCGGCCCTTCCGCCCGCAACTTGAACCGCTGGATCTTCCCCGTTGCTGTCTTCGGCAAATCTTTGCGGAATTCGATCCAGCGTGGATATTTGTAAGGCGCAAGCTTCTGCTTGACGTGTTCCTGCAGCGCGCGCATCAGCGTGTCGTTGGCTTTTTCCGGTGACTTGAGCACCACAAAGGCTTTCGGCTTGATCAGTTTCTGCTCGTCGTTCCAGCCGACCACCGCAGCTTCCAGCACGTCCGGATGGGACGACAGCGCGGCCTCGACCTCGAATGGCGAAACATACATGCCCGAGACTTTCAGCATGTCGTCCTGCCGTCCGCAGCAGATGTAGTAGCCGTCGGCGTCCTCGATATATTTGTCGCCGGAACGGGTCCAATCACCCTGGAAGGTCGAACGCGACTTTTCCCGGTTGTTCCAGTACATGATCGCGCTGGTCGGGCCGCGCACATAGAGTTCGCCCATCTCGCCTTTTTTCACTGGCTGGCCGTCTTCACCAATCAGCTTGATCTCGTAGCCGGGAACCGCTTTTCCAGTCGTGCCGTATTTGGTCGCCCCCGGCGCATTCGTGAGATAGATGTGCAGCATCTCGGTCGTGCCCAGCCCGTCGGAAATCTCGACGCCGAAGCGATCTTTCCAGCGTCTTGCGATTTCTTCCGGCAATGCCTCGCCGGCTGAAATGCAACGGCGGATCTTCACTTCCGATTTCTGCGGCGCGTTCGGACTTGCGAGGAAAGCGGCATAAAAAGTCGGCACTGCAAAGAAAACTGTGATTGGGTGCTTTTTTAAGAGCGCCGCTATTCCATCGGGCGTTGGGCGATCAGCGTTAAGCACGGTGGTGGCGCCGACTGTCAGTGGAAACGTCATGGCGTTGCCGAGGCCATAGGCAAAAAACAGTTTCGCCACCGAATAGCACACATCGCTTTCCTTCAATCCGGCGACGGGCGTGCCATAAAGATCAGCAGTCAGCTTGAGGCTTGCGTGGACATGCACAGCGCCCTTTGGCTTTCCGGTCGAACCTGACGTGTAGAGCCAGAAAGCAATATCGTCGCACGTCGTCGGCGCCATATATGGTTCAGGTTCGTCCGCACCGATGAGATCTTCGAACAAACGATAGCCGTGCGGACTGTCTCCGGAGACGATGACGTGCTCGAGGTCGGGACTTTGTTTGATGAGCTTTTCAAATCTTGAAAAAAGCGCCTCCGACACGACCAGGCATTTCGCGCGGCTGTCTGCCAGCATGAAGCGATAATCGTCCTCGGTCAGAAGCGTGTTGACCGGCACCGCAACGATTCCCGCCTTCAGGCAACCAAGAAACGCAGTCGGCCAATCGATGGTGTCGAGCAACGCGATCAGCACGCGTTCTTCGCGCTTGATGCCAAGACCACGCAGCGCAGTGCCGAAGCGTGCCACACGATCGGCAAGCTGGCCGTAAGTATGCGTGCCGCGGGCGTCGATATAGGCCGGCTTGTTGGCACGACCTGCATCGAGATTGCTTTGCAGGACGTCGGCGGCAAAGTTGTAGTCACGTGGGACTGCGCCCACCGGCTCAGCCGCGCCTATGCCCGCCACGCGTTCGGCGACTGTCATTGTTGTTCCTCCCGAGACCTACGTATTATGCAGGGACGAACGAAACGCCGCAATCACAGGCGAAAAGGAGCCACGTTCATGATCACCAGCCGGGACCGTATTCTCACCACCCATGTCGGCAGTCTGCCGCGCAATGAAAGGCTCTCCGAGCTGCTGATGGCGCAGGAGGAGGGCAAGGACTACGACCCGAAAGTTCTGGCTTCGGAGATGGACAAGGCGGTGCACCATGTCGTTACAAAGCAGATGGAAGCCGGCATCGACATCGGCAATGACGGCGAGCAGCGCCGCATCAGCTTCCAGACATATGTGCCGCAGCGCATGACCGGTTTTGGCGGCGTATCGAAACGCCGCCGTGGGCGCGAATTCGAGGAATTCCCCGAGTTATTGTCTTACCTGATGCGCCGTTTTCCCAGCCCGGCCAAGAGTCAACAGGGCGCCCCGGAAGCGCAGGCCGATATCAAATACAAGGACCTGAAGCCGATCACCGACGAAACGGCAGGCTTCAACAAGATTGCCGACGATCTCGGAGCATTTTCCGAACGATTCATGACGGCGCCCTCACCTGGCATCATTTCAACCACTATGCTCAATGCGTATTACAAATCGCATGACGACTACCTCGACGCGATCGCGCGAGAGATGAGAAACGAATATCAGACGATCCATAAAGCCGGATTGATTCTGCAGATCGATGCACCGGACCTCGCCATGGATCGCACCATGATGTACCGCGATCTCGACGACGCCGGTTTCGTCAAGCGTGTCGAGCGGCACGTGCAGGCGATCAATGACGGCATTGCCGGCATTCCGCGCGACCGCGTCCGACTGCACGTCTGCTACGGCAACTGGGAAGGCCCGCACATTCACGACGTGCCACTCGCAGTGATTCTGCCGGCGCTTTACCAGGCGAAGGTTGGCGCGCTGTCGATTGAGTTCTCCAATCCGCGCCACGCCCACGAATACGAAGCGCTCAAGAAACATCCGCTGCCGAAGGACATGCTGCTGATTCCGGGTGTGGTCGAAACCACCAGCAATTTTGTCGAGCATCCGGAGGTCGTGGCACGGCGCATTGAGGAAGCCGTGCGCGCGGTCGGCGAACGCGAGCGCGTGATCGCGTCGACCGATTGCGGCTTCGGCACCTTCACCAAGCGCGAGTGGGTCATCGAGCCGGTGGTTTGGCTCAAGCTCGCCGCCGTCCGCCAGGGCGCCGACATCGCGTCGGCAAGACTGTGGGGCAAGAAGGTGGCCTGAGGATCAGTGTGCGCCTGAGCGGCGCGGCACAATAAGGTTCCCGACGAAAATCTGTACCGGTTCGCCATTCTGGTTGAGAGTGGTCGTTTTCAATTTGATCAGGCCCTGCTCGGGCCGCGAACGCGACGGCCGAACCTCCATCACTTCACACTCAATGCGCAGCCGGTCGCCCGGCCGCACCGGTTTCGGCCAGCGCATATCGTCAGTGCCGGCGCCGATGATGCCGCCGGCGAGCGGCGGCCCGTCGTCAACCAGAAGCCTCATGGTGAGCGCCATGGTATGCCAGCCGCTGGCGGCGAGGCCGCCGAACAAGGTCGATCGCGCCGCTTCATCATCGAGATGAAACGGTTGCGGATCGTATTGCCGGGCAAAAGCCTTGATCGCCGCCTCGTCGATCAGAGTCTCGGTTTCCCCGCGGAATTTCTGTCCAGGTCGGAGATCGTCAAGATAAAGATGGCTCAAGGCGTATTCCTTTTGGAGACCGTAGGCTGCGATCAATGCTGCGGCCGCTTTAATCACATCATGCCGGCAACGGCCACGACATTTGCCTGACCAAACCTCACAAGTACGACAGCGGAGGTATCAAACAAGGTAGTTATCAAACCAAGGCAGCGGTCGCCTTGATTGGTTCACGCGCGTTCATTCACCGATCGAATGATCAAACAGCCAAATTGGCCAACGCTCCGCCACCCGAATTCTGCGCGGAGCCGGGTCCGCCGTCGTCCGGTGCTGGGATCCGCCGCCTCTCAAGAAAGCCCAGGGGGCGGGACACCATCGGCCCCTAAGCCTATGGGGTGTTCGGCGTCGACACCCCCAAATTCGCGTCATTTTCAAAAGATAGTATCTTTACTATTTTAAGCCGGGCATCCATACTATCGGCCTCCATAAGGGCGCGGACATGCCACGGACGGCGTTGAGGCAGCCAGTGTTGATGAGCGGTGATCTCACCGCCCGCATCATGTTTGGCGGCCGGTCGTCCTCGATGTCGGCGCAAATGGTCGCCTGGGTGCGCGACGCGCTCTTCGCCAAGAAGCTCAAATCCGGAGATTTCCTCGGCACCGAGAAGGACCTGGCCGCCCGCTTCGGCACGAGCCGCATCGTCGCGCGCGACGCAATGCGCACGCTGGAGGCGCTTGGCATAGTCGAGATCCGCATGGGCAAGGGCGGCGGCGCCCGGATCGCGCAGGGCAATCCGCGCCTCTTCGCCGAGGCGCTCGCCGTGCAACTCGACCTCACCGGCGTGAGCGCTGCCGAGATCATGGACGCCCAGCGCGCGATCGAGACGCTTGGCGCCGAACTCGCGGCCGAGAACGCCAGCGCCGCCGACATCGCCAAACTGCGCAGCCTGCTGCGCGAAGCCAAAGACGCCATGGATGATCTTGATATCTTTACCCGGCTGTCGCGCGACTTTCACCTCGCGGTTGCCGAGGCGGCCCACAATCGCGTGCTGGTGGTGCAACTGATCTCGCTCGAGCACGTATCCTGGCCGCGCCGCAATGCCACCGCCACGCCCAAGCTGGCGGAGCACATCCTGGAAATTCACACCAAACTTACCGACCTGATTGAGCTGCGCGACGCTGCCGCCGCGCGAGCGCTGATGGACGACCACGTCAAGATGATCCGCGCCCGCCGCGTTGCCGAGCGCGGCAAGGCCCACGAAGACGGCGAAACCTGCTGTTAGTGAACGAGAGGGAGAGCGACCATGGCAAAATTCCTCATTGAGCCTCATTTCCGCCTGCAGGAATGGGTGGCCGAGGAAAAGGACTACTTCCGCAAGGAAGGCCTCGAATATGAATTCCGCGAACTGATGCGCGCGACCGACGGCAAAATCCACGACAAAGGCGACAAGGTTGGCGCCTATCAGTCGTTCGAGGAAGGCCGCAAGTCAAACGTCAGCTGCGCCTGCCACTGGACCGTCAACGTCGCTGCCTCCAACGGCCACGGCAAGATGTACACCGACGTCTATTCGGTGGCGCCTGCGGGCGTTTTCGTCGCGGCAGACTCAAAGATCAAAAACCCGGCCGATCTCGCCGGCGTCCCTGTCTCCGTCGGTTACCAGTCCGGCAGCCACTACTCCACCGTGCAGGCGCTGGAGCAGTATCTCAAGCCCGAGCAGATGAACCTTGTCTATTCCGACGGCATGCTGTTCGCGCGCATGGAGAAGCTGTTCGATGGCCAGGCGCCGGCTGTCCACCTCTTCGGCGGGCCCTACTACTTTGCCGAGCAGCTGGGCTATCGGAAGGTCATCGACAGCACTTTCATGATCGGCACCATGATCCATGGCGATCCCGATCCGGAGGACTTGCGCAAGTTCTTCCGTGCGTTGCGCAAAGCGCAACGGGACATCGACCTGCGGCCGGAGCTTTACACCCACTACTACAAGAAGGAATTCCCTGACCGCTTCCACGCCAGGATGGATACCCGGCGCTGGGGCCCGGGGGAGCGGCTGGTGTTCGAGCCCTATACCAAGGAGGTCTATGAGGAGTCCTTCGAATGGATCGCTGCCCACGGCATCTTCCCGGAAGGAAAGATGGGCAGCGGCCAGTACGAGCGGGCGACACTGTCGCTGAGCTGACAAGGACCGTTTGTGCGCTAATAGTTAGACGTCCAACGATCTGCGCCGCGAACACTCTGTTCGCGGCGCTTTTCTTTGTGTCAAAGGTCAGGCATTCTAATAGCAACAATAGAAGCGTCGATTTTCAGGGGAGGACCACGATGAAACGCTCGCTATTCGCCGGCGCCTTGCTCGCGGCGGTCATGCTGCCGGCGGGCGCCAATGCCCAGGAAACCATCAAGATCGGCGTCATCAGCGCCTATTCCGGCCAGTTTGCCGACACCGCGGCGCAGATCGACAACGGCATCAAGCTTTATATGAAGCAGCACGGCGACACCGTCGCCGGCAAGAAGATCGAGATCATCCGTAAGGATTCCGGCGGCCCGAACCCGGACGTCGCCAAGCGCCTGGCGCAGGAACTCATCGTACGCGACAAGGCCGACATCCTCGCCGGCTTCACACTCACGCCGGAAGCGCTCGGCGCCGCCGGCATTTCAGCCGAAGCCAAGAAGCTGATGGTCGACATGAACGCCGCGACGTCGATCGTTACCGAGAAGTCGCCCTACATCGTGCGCGTGTCGCTGACGCTGCCGCAAATCGGTGAAACGCTCGGGACCTGGGCAGCGACCAAAGGCAAGATCAAGAAGGCCTACACGATGGTGACCGATTTCGGTCCCGGCATCGATGCCGAAACCGCCTTCCAGAAGGCGTTCAAGGCGGGCGGTGGCGAGATCGTCGGCTCAGTGCGCATGCCGATCGCCAATCCGGATTTCTCGGCGTTCGTGCAGCGTGCGAAAGACCTTAACCCGGAATCGATCTTCATCTTCGTGCCGGGCGGCGCGCAGCCCGCGGCACTGGGCAAGGCCTTTGCCGAACGCGGCATGGATCCGAAGAAGATCAAGATCATGAGCACCGGCGAAGCCGTGGACGAAACCGCCGTGAAGAGCCTCGGTGACCTCTCGCTCGGCCGCATCAGCGCCTGGCATTACGACTACAATCACAAGTCCAAGATGAACGCGGACTTCGTGAAAGCCTTCAATGCCGAATTCAAGCGCAATCCGGACTTCTTTGCGGTTGGCGGCTATGACGGCATGCATCTCATCTACGAGGCATTGAAAAAGACCGGCGGCAAGACCGATGGCGATGCATTGATCGCCGCGGCCAAGGGCATGAAGTGGGAAAGCCCGCGCGGACCGATCTCTATCGATCCGGCGACCCGCGACATCGTGCAGAACGTCTATATCCGCAGGGTCGAGAAGGTCGGCAACAACATCGTCAATGTCGAGTTCGACACCGTGCCGAATGTGAAGGACCCGACCCACAAGTAGGCCTGCCGCCCTGAGGTTCACGAGTTTCCGGATGGGGCGATCGCAAGGTCGCCCCATTCACTCGTCCAGAGCGACGAATTCGCTCATTCCCGCGCACGCGGGAATCCAGTGTTATGATCGCAAGATCTGAATCTTTGATTCTGGGTCCCCGCGTCCCGCCGTCGCTACACGTTCGGCGGGCTTGGGCTTCAACCCGTAGAAGCCTTGGCATAGACGGGTCGCGGGCCCCGAACGGAAAAAGAACAAGGCAGCAGCAGCACCATGCTCTCCCCGGTCTTCGGTGTCCTGTTCGACGGCATCGCCTATGGCATGTTGCTGTTCGTTCTGTCGGTCGGGCTGTCGGTGACGCTCGGGCTGATGAATTTCGTTAATCTCGCGCATTGCGCCTTCGCCATGGTCGGAGGCTACGTCACCGTCACACTGGTGAACGAATTTAACTGGCCATTCCTGGCGACACTGCCGATGGCGTTCCTGGCCGCGGCGATCGTCAGCGTCGCGCTCGAGCGTACGCTCTACCGAAGACTCTATCGCGCCAGCGACCTCGATCAGGTGTTGCTCACCATCGGCCTTGCGTTCATTTCCGTCGCAGTTGCGGCTTACATCTTCGGCACCACCCAGCAACCGGTCGAAACGCCAACCTTGCTGCGGGGCACCGTCGACGTGTTTGGCCTCGACCTCGGCAAGTACCGGCTTTTTCTCGTCGGCGTTGCGCTGGTGGTGACGATGCTCCTGGTCGCCGGCCTTGAATACACGCGTTTCGGCGCACAGGTACGCGCGGCCGTCGACAACCAGCGCATGGCGCGCGGATTAGGCATCGATGTCGACCGCACATTCGCCTCGACCTTCGCGCTCGGCTCGGGCCTCGCCGGTCTCGGCGGCGCGCTCGCGGTTGAGATCGTCGGACTCGATCCGAATTTTGCGTTCACTTATCTGGTCTACGTACTGATCATCGTGTCGGTCGGCGGTCTCGGCTCCATCGCCGGCTCTTTCGCCGCCGCAATCCTGATCGGGGTCAGCGATGTCGCCGGGAAATATTATGCGCCCGAACTCGGCGCCTTCCTGATCTACCTGGTGATGGTGGTGGTGCTGATGTGGCGCCCCGCCGGCCTGTTCGGGAGGCGGTAGGGATGCCTTCTGTATCCGCAACGAGCTCCCCTTACGCCACAAGTCGGACGTCATGGCCGGACTTGTCGCACCGGTCGGGTTTACCCGACTTGTGCATCATCAATAGGCGGAGCATGTGGCAGCCACGACCATGACAACAAAAGCTGCAACGCTCACGCCGCAAGGCTATCTGCAGGCGCAGAACCGCTGGCATCCGCTCGAGATCGCGTTCTGGCTGGCGACGCTGCTGCCTTTCGTGCTGTTCCCGGACTATCTGTCGCTGGCGAGTCAAATCGCCATCACCGCCTTGTTCGCGTTATCGCTCGACATCATCCTCGGCTATGCCGGCATTGTTTCGCTGGGCCACGCGGCCTTCTTTGGCATCGGCGCCTACACCGCCGGATTGATCTCCAAATTCGGGTGGGGCGAGCCGCTCAGCGGGCTCATTTTGGCAGCAGCTCTCGCCGGCCTCGTCGGATTTGCCGTGAGCTTCATCATCTCGCGCTTCCGCCACTTCACGTTGATCATGATCACGCTCGGCCTCGGCCTGCTCGCCTTCGAGGCGGCGAATCGTGCGCACTGGCTCACCGGGGGCAGCGACGGGCTGCAAGGCGTTTCGATCTGGCCGGTACTCGGCATCTTCAAATTCGACCTTTATGGCTATACCGCATACGCCTATTCGCTGGCCGCGCTGTTCGTTGTTTTCCTTGCGGCGCGGCGCCTGATCAATTCCCCGTTCGGACTGGCGCTGCGCGGCATCCGCGAAAACTGGGTGCGCATGCCGGCGATCGGCGCCGACAGCCGCGCGCATATCCGCAAGGCCTACACAATCGCCGCAGCCATTGCCGGGCTTGCCGGGGCGGTGCTCGCGCAGACAACAGAGAACGTCTCGCTTGAATCGATCAGCTTCCAGCGTTCCGCCGATGTGCTGGTGATGCTGGTGCTGGGCGGCGCCGGCCGGCTCTATGGCGGGCTGGTGGGGGCGGTGATATTCATGATCGCGCGCGATCAGTTCTCCGGCATCGCACCGCAATACTGGTATTTCTGGATCGGCGTGCTGCTGGTGACTGTGGTCATGGTGCTGCCCAATGGCATCCTCGGCGGTCTGTCTCACTTTTACGCGCGATGGAAACGCAAATGAGCGCGCCCGCACATCCGGCAAAAGACACGAGCGCTCATCGCGCGATCGCTTTGGCCACCCGCGCGTTGTCCAAGAGCTTTGGTTCGCTGCCAGTCGCGCGCGACATCGCGATCAATCTTCCGGCCGGCGCCCGCCACGCGCTGATCGGCCCGAACGGCGCAGGCAAGACAACGCTCATCAATCTGATGACCGGAATGCTGGCACCCAATGCCGGGCAAATCCTGCTTGGCGGCGATGACATCACCACGCTCGGGCCGCAGGAGCGCGTGCGGCGCGGGCTCGCACGCACGTTCCAGATCAACACGTTGTTCGCGGGGTTGAACGCGCTCGAAGCGGTTACGCTGGTGGTGGCCGAACGGCGCGGGCTTGCCGGTCAGTTCTGGCGCAGCGTCGGCAGCTACGGCGAGGCCATCGACGAGGCCTACGAGATCCTGCGCAAATTGAAGCTGGGTGACGCCTGCTATCAGGTCACGCGCGAATTGCCTTACGGACGCCAACGCCTTCTGGAAATCGCGCTGGCGCTGGCGACCAAGCCAAATGTGCTGTTGCTCGACGAGCCGGCGGCGGGCGTGCCACAGGAGGAAAGCGGCGAGGTGTTCGAAGCGGTGGCCGGTCTGTCGGACGATCTCACGCTTCTCTTCATCGAACACGACATGCATGTGGTCTTCCGCTTTGCCAGCCACATTATCGTGCTGGTCGGCGGTGCAATCTTCACTGAGGGCACGCCGGCCGAAATTGCCGCCGATCCGGGCGTGCGTGAGGTCTATCTGGGCAAACGCAAACATGGCTGACTCTTTGCTCAAGCTCGAGAACGTAACCGCCGGCTATGGCGACGCCGTTGTGCTGCACGGCATTTCGATGGACTTGCCGGACCACGGCAGCCTGGCCGTGCTTGGCCGCAACGGCGTCGGCAAGTCGACGCTTCTGCTCACCATCATGGGCTATACGCAGCTCCGTGCCGGCCGCATCACCTGGCGCGGGCGCGATATTTCGCGCGTGGCTCCGCATCGCCGCGCGGTGAACGGCATCGGCTGGGTGGCGCAGGAGCGCGAGATTTTTCCGTCGCTCTCCGTGGAGGAAAACCTCACCGTCGCATCGCGGCCGGGCCCCTGGGGTCTTGACGCCGTGTTCAAGCTTTTTCCGCGCCTTGCCGAGCGAAGAGGAAACATGGGCAATCAATTGTCCGGCGGCGAGCAGCAGATGCTGGCGGTCGCGCGTGCGCTGATGACCAATCCGGCGCTGATGCTGCTGGATGAGCCGTTCGAGGGGCTGGCGCCGGTGATCGTCGATGAACTGAGCGCCGCAGTGAAGCTGATGCTCTCCGACCGGAGCATCGCGATTGTCCTGGTCGAGCAACACACCGAAATCGCGCTCGAATTGGCCGCCGAGGCAATCGTGCTGGAGCGCGGTGCGGTCGCGCACCGCGCACCCTCGGCGCAGCTGCAAAAAGACACCGCCACGCTCGAGCGGCTGGTCGGGTTGCGCGTGGCCGCGACGGCGTGAGAAAGTACCCGGCATCGAAAGGAAATCCTGCATGCCCGACCCGATGATTCCGCGCGACCGTGCCGACTACTCCGCGATCGTGGATCGCCCGCCGCTCAAGCTGCCGGGCAATGCCCGCATCGTGTTCTGGACCATCGTCAACTACGAGGTCTGGGACATCGGCAAGCCGATGGCGCGACAATTGCTTCCGGCGCCTACCGGCGTTCCGCTGATGCCCGACGTGGTGCACTGGGCCTTCCACGAATACGGCATGCGGGTCGGATGCTGGCGATTCCACGAGCTGTTCAAGAGGCTCGGCATCAAGCCGACGCTCGCCGCCAATGCACGCATTTGCGAGGACTATCCGCGCGTGGCCGGCCAGGCGCGCGATGAAGGCTGGGAATTCATGGG
>DASXLC010000115.1:0-2901 GCA_036496445.1 Pseudolabrys sp.
CTATCCACTCTCGCACCTTTACGGGCACTTTGGGCTCGTACGTCTAACCGCGCTTGGCCACGACCGGCCGTGGGCGAAGGCGTGAGTTCTTGTCCGAGAGCCGGATGCGGGAGATCTGCCTGTCCGGTTCGACGAGCGGGATGTGGAAACGGAGTCACGGCTACACCACTAAGGCACCGCCAGAAGAAAGAGGCGGCAACAGATATGTGCAGCCTAAAGCCACCGCGCCACATCTCGACTCCACCAAGGCACAAAGTCGCTGCGCTCCAGCCCGCTGCGCGGGGGCAAGAGCCGAAGGGCCCTCAGCCTGTCGAGAGAACGGCGTGCCGGGTGGCAAGGTCAACACGATCAACAACCATTGTCGGCGTGCAACGATGATCAAACAGCCAGATCATCTCGCGGCCAGGACCCTGATGAGCCACATCGACGCCACCGGAAACGGAATGACAAAATTGCCTTGACGAGTACCACAAACCAGTTTGTTTTGAATGTGCCGAGGAGGTTTCCGCTCACGAAAGATTGACTCGCGCCATGCCACTGAACAAGGATCGATCGATTAATCGCCCAATGGTTGTTCGATGTGTTATTTCTGCCACGCGCAACTATTTGAAACTACACATGCTGAAAACATTAAATCCCCTCTTGTGCAACATTCATGCCGAAGCGCCAAAGTTGTGGAAGCGTTCTGCGATGCAAATTGCCACCCTTCGACTCGCTCCTGGGCTTCCCTGCATGCACACATGCACGTCGTCTCGCTCTGCCGTTGCGCTTACGATCGAAGGCAGCGGTCACATGCAATCTCCCTAGCGCTCGCTGCCAGCCAGTGCCCAACTTCCCGCGACTTCGTGCCTTGGCGCTTTTCGGCCGCCGGCCGCATCAGCGCGGGGATAGCTTCGTCATCCCGGCGGCCGAAAACCTTGTATGGGACCTATCGGTGTCAAATAAAAGGTCGCCACGCATGTGAATCATTTTGTCACGTCAGGCGATTGCATTGCGGCATGGCTGCTCTCTTGCTCGGCTGCGCTGAGCGGTCAAGTCCCGAAGCCGCGTGCGGCGCGCCGAAGGCGCGGGGCTTGACGGCGAATGCGCAGCCCGAGTCACAATAATCGTTGCCGCGACGTACAAACCGTTTCTACTGGGTTCTCTCCTTTCATCGACGCGAGTCGTCTTGCAACCTATCGATCCAGTCCGACATGATCCGAGGGGAGCTCGCTATTGGGGCGCAGCAATCGCGCCACAGCCTTGTATTCGGTCGATCCGAAGGATCGGCGCCATGATGCAGTCATACGCATCGGCCGCGAAGCTCCGGGGCGGCGGGTCCATTCTGCACAGCGGCTTGCAAGCCATGGTTTTTACGTCGGACCACCGCCGCCTCGGATGTCATCGGCGGCCCGTGACATGGGTCGCCAAGCCGTGTCCTGGTATCCGTGCCTTTCGACGTTGTCGGTTTATGCCGCCGGACGTAGGGCGATGCCGCCCGACGCTTCGGCGGTCGTGACGAGACGCCAGAGGGCGATGAGCAATTTGCGCGCCAGCGCCACGATCATTGTCTTGCGCGTGCTGCCGCGCCCGTCGGCCGTTCGCGCATGAAACCAATGAGCCAGGGCGCTGTTCTTTTGGAACCTGAGAAAGCGCCAAGCGAATTGGATCATACTGCAGCGGACGCGAGCGTTACCGGCACGCGCAAGGCCCCGCTCGCGCCGGCGTTTTCCGCTCTCATCTGGCGAACCTGTGAGGCCGGCGTAGCGTGCGATCGCTTTGCGATCGCGCCAGCGGCGCGCGAGCACCTCGTTCACCAGCATGTCCGCCGTCTCAATACCGATCCCAAGGACTCGCCCAAGGAGGCGGACCATCGCGTGCGAGCCGTTGTCTGCGGTAGCAACCGCCGCAAGCTTCCGTAAGCGCTCACGCTCGACCGCGCAGATCTGCTCGCGCACGACGCGCAACCGCGCGAGATGGCGGCATAGTTCCGCGCGCGTGTTCTCCGGCAACGGAGCCCCTTCCGCAGTGCGCAGGCTTTTGAGCTCTTGCTCAGCTTTGCGCAGGGTTGGCCGGAACGTGCGAATGCCGAAGCGCGTGAAGATGGCCTTCATTTGGTTCACGATCCGGGTTTGCTCGGTGACAAGATTCTGCCGCTCGCGGTTCGGCCGTCTCGCATCCTCCTCCTCGATCGTCGGGATCACTACCATGCTGCAATGGCGCTTCTCGCCGCGCAACCAGCCGAGAAAGGCGCGCATCAGGAGTTCGGCATCGAGGCGGTCGGTCTTCGCACGCCGATGTTCGCGCGATACCGCGATGCTCGTGGGATGGATGACGTAAACCTCAACATTGCGCGCCCGCAGCCAGCGCGCCAGCCAGAAGCCGTCGCGACCAGCCTCGTAAGCGACGACGATGCGCTTGATCTCACGGCCCGCCTGGCCCGCTTTATTACGCCAGCGATGCAAAAGGTTCAGCAGGTCCTCCTCCTGCGCATCGAGCTTCTTAAGGGATTGGCGTTCGACGCCGGGAACAAGCCCAGCAACGAGCCACTTCGATTGACTCATCTCGATCACGCCGACGATCGTGCTATCCTGCTCGAGGGCGGTGGGGGACCTGCTCGTGTCAAAATGACAAGGTTGTTGTTGCGACATGGGGGAGCTCCTTCGGTAGCCGTTGAACAGCGCCGAAGGTGCCATGCCCTCGCCGCTCGCCCCATAGCATCTGCACAGAAGGCGACATATGCAGCGCAGCAAAACAGCGGCTTATTCGATGACCTCGTCGGCGCGGGCGAGCAAGGTCGGTGGGACCGTGGGAGATACCGGTTGTACTTTGCGCGCCGCCATGCGCGATGCTGATCTTCGGGTTGACAATCAAAAGGGCATTCAAAGGGTTCGCACCGAGGATTCAGACACTTGATCGGTC
>DASXLC010000116.1:0-18234 GCA_036496445.1 Pseudolabrys sp.
ACCGGCGAGCAGCCGACCGCACCGGTGTTCATCGACGGCAAGAAGGCCGCCACCCTGCGCGGGGCAACGCTGACCACCGACTTCAAGCAGATGGTGATCGACTATATCGAGCGGCGCTGGGGCACAACGGCACGCGCGGCAGAGTAGGGCGGGCGGGTTGCGCCAGTCCGCACCTGCGCTACGATCTCGCCACCATTATTTCGCCGAAGGTGCCTCATGAGTTCGCTCAGCGGCAAGGACGGTCCGCGCTATCGGCACGTGGCCGGCGACTCGATGCCCTACGAGACGATCAGCATCGACAAGCTCACGCCGATCATCGGCGCCGAGATCGGCGGCGTCGACCTCGCAAAACCGCTGTCCAACCGCACAGTGGACGAGATCCATCGGGCGCTGGCGGAAAACATCGTGATCTTCTTCCGCGATCAGCACATCACGCCGCAGCAGCATCTGGCCTTTGGCCGGTTGTTCGGTGAGCTGCACGTCCATCCCGCTGCGCCGCACGAGACCGGCGAACCGGCGCTGATGAAAATCTACGCGGACAGGAACAGCCCGCGTGCGAACGGCGAAGGCTGGCACACCGACGTGTCGTGCGACCTCGAACCGCCGATGGGCAGCATTCTCTACATCAAGCAGTGTCCGCCGCACGGCGGCGATACTTTGTTCGCCAGCATGTATGCTGCGTACGACGCGCTATCGGATCGTATGAAGGCTTATCTCAACGGGCTCACTGCGGTGCACGATGGAGAACCGGTCTACCGCGGTCTTTATGCGAATGCCGGCGTTGCCGACAAACCGGCTTATCCGCGTGCCGAGCATCCTGTCGTTCGGACACATCCCGTCACGGAAAAAAAGGCGCTCTACGTGAATCGCGGCTTCACGCACCACATCGTCGGCATTCCGCGCGACGAAAGCGACGCCATGCTGTCCTATCTCTATCAGCACGCCGAAAACCCGCTGTTCCAATGCCGCTTCCGCTGGACCGAGAACGCAATCGCGTTCTGGGACAATCGCTGCGCCCAGCACCGCGCCATGTGGGACTACTGGCCGCATACGCGATCCGGCAACCGCGTCACGGTGAAAGGCGAGCGTCCGTTCTGACTCGGCTTAAAACCAGCCGCCGCTGTCCTTGCCGCGGTTGGCAACGCCTGCTTCTTCGAGATCCAGCTCGTATTCGATGCGTCGCCGGGCCTCGTCGGTGATCTTGCCCTCGCGCAGGAGCTGATAGATGAAGTCGCGTTCGGCATCGATCAACTCTTTCTTGACCGCTGCGCTCTGACGCGTCTGTTCCAGTCCACCGCTCAGGTCGCTCGGCAGGATCTGGCGACGGCTTTGGTTGCGCGTGCGCAAAAGGGTGATGACCTCATCAGGCAATTCGCGTTCCTCGACAAATTTATCCAGGCGCTTTTCCACTTCATCGAGAGCCGAAATCCGCGCATTGAGTTCCGATTGGATCGCGCTTGCGTGCTCCTCCCTGCCGAGGCGCGTCAACCCGATCCAACGCACGACCAACGGCAGCATCAAGCCGAGCCCGACCACAGTGAAGATGATAACGCCGAATGTCACGAACAGGATTGCCGTGCGATGCGGAAATGGCTGTCCGTTAGCAAGGGTAAAGGGAATTGCCAGCGCGGCTGCGAGCGAGACGACGCCGCGCACGCCGATGAAGGAAATCGTAAACGGGCCTTGCCACGGCGGCGGCGGATCGCGTTTCGCCAGCGCCGCGCTCGCCCAGCGCGGAATATAGGTCGCCGGATAGACCCAGATGAAACGCGCCGCGACCACGATCAAGGTCGTCAAAGCCGTCGCAACGACCAATTCGCGGATCGGAAAGCCATGGGCCTGCTCCAATAACGCGCGTGCTTCCAATCCGGTCAACAGGAACACCAGACCTTCGACGAGATAGACCAGCAAATCCCAGAAGAAGATGCCCTGCAGACGCGTGGCCGACGAAATCAGACGCGGCCCGTTCCAGCTTACGTAGAGGCCGCAGGCGACGGTCGCCAGCACGCCCGACCCGCCAAGATGCTCCGGCACCCAGAACGCGAGATAGGGTGTCATCAGCGACAGCGTGATTTCGACGCGTGGTTCGCGAGCCCATTGCCTGAGCCGCAAGCTCAGCCAGCCGACCGCAATGCCAAAGAGAATTTCGCCGACCACAATCAGTGAGAAAGTGCCGGCCGCCTTTGATAGGGAAAATGTCCCCGTCACCGCGGCGGCGACGGCGAAGCGGTAGAGAATCAACGCAGTTGCGTCGTTGGCGAGCCCTTCGCCCTCAAGTACCACAAGGAGCCGCCGCGGGAGCGCCAGACGCCGCGCGATTGCCAGCGGTGCCACCACATCTGGCGGCGCGACAATTGCGCCAAGCACAAAACCGATCGCCCAATCAAAATTCAACAGATAGTGCGCGGCGACGGCCACCGCACAAGTCGTGAAAACGACGCAGCCGAACGCGAGGAGCGTAATTGGCCGCAAGTTAAAGCGGAATTCGCGCCAGCTCATCGAAACGCCTGCCGAATAGATGAGCGGCGGCAGAATGACCAGCAGCACCAGTTCCGGTGCGAGTTGGATTTGCGGCAACCCGGGGATCAGCGCCATTCCTATGCCGGCGACAACCAGCAGGATCGATGGAGCCACATTCAGCCGCTGCGCCGCGACCGCGACGGCGGCCAGGACCGCCAACATGAACAGCAGCGTTTCCATAATCTCTGTCATGACGGAGCCTTGGCCAGTCAGATCAGGTTGGAGACGATGTTTACGGTCAAGGCGAACACGGCAACATTGAAGAAGAACGCCAATGCGCCATGCAGCGTTACGATGCGGCGGATGACCTTGCTGGTGATCACGACGTCCGAGACCTGGGAGGTCATCGCGATGACCAGGGAAAAGTAGAGAAAGTCCCAATAGTCAGGAGATTGTCGGCCGGGAAACGTGAGGCCGCCGATCGCGTGATCGCCACGCTCCCCGTAATATTCGTGCGCGTAGTGGAGTGCAAAGATTGTATGCACGAAGGCCCACGATACCAGAATGGTACTCATCGCAAGCATAACGCCAAATCCGCTGCGCGGCTGCGCGGCGACCTTGGCAATCCCGAGCTCGGCGATGATCGCGCCCATGATCGCAAGCGCGGAGAAGCCGGTCAAAATTAGCAGTGCCAGGGCGCCTTCATCGTCCTCGGCGGCGCGGCGGCGAATCTCGTCGACGCCACAGGTGACCATCAATTGGTAGACCAATACGAGATACAGGACGACGCCCATATCCCAGCCGATCAAAAGCCTGGTCGCCATGCGCCAGTCGGTGATTGCCAGTCCGAGAGTTACCGTCACGCCGAAGGCGATAGAGATCAGCAACCGGGCGTGCAGTCGCGCGAGGCGGACCGGCATGATGGGTCGCGTGGCAATCTTGTTAGCCACCGTTGGTTTCCTCTGCGTCGTTAGGTCGTTCGCTCAGCGACGAAACGGGCCGCGGCCCGCAAAGTATCGGCCTTCGCACCGAACGGCGCCAGCGCGGCATCGGCTTGCGCGACCAGGTCTTTGAGACGCGCACGTGCTCCATCGACTCCAAGCGCGCTTACCAGCGTCGCCTTGCCTGCGGCAGCATCTTTGCCGGCGGCTTTGCCGAGCGTCTTGGCGTCTCCCTCGACATCGAGCAGGTCGTCGGCAATCTGGAAGGCCTTGCCGACCGCCGTGCCATAACGGTCAATGCTGTCAAGCGCGGCAGCGTCGGCTTGTCCGAGGATTGCTCCGGCACGGCAGGCGAAACGGATCAACGCGCCGGTTTTCATCGCTTGCAGAGTTGCGATTTCTTTTTCGGTCAAGGAACGCTTCTGCTCGAAGCGGCCTTCGGCGGCGAGATCGAGCATCTGTCCGCCCGCCATTCCGCCCAGGCCGGAAGCTCGGGCAAGCTCCGAGACCAGCGCAATGCGCACCTTTGGATCGGCATGGACCTCATTTCGTGCCATGACATCGAAGGCGAGGGTCAGCAGTGCGTCTCCGACGAGAATGGCGGTAGCTTCATCGAACGCCTTGTGTACCGTCGGCCGCCCGCGGCGCAGATCGTCATCGTCCATGGCAGGCAGGTCATCATGGACCAGCGAATAGCAGTGCACGAGTTCCAGGGCCGCGCCTGCCATCAGCGCACCTGCGCGTGCGGCGCCAAACACCGCGGCTGCTTCGACCAGCAAAAAGGGTCGCAGGCGTTTGCCACCATCGAGCGCTGAATGGCACATTGCCGCGACAAGCCGCGGCGGACGCGCGATCTCTCCGGCGACCGGTGCCTCGCCGAGGAGCTGGTTAAGCAGTTTTTCGGTTTCGGCGGCAACCGAAGAGAGCCGGGCGGGAAAGTCGGTGACACCTTTGTTCATTGTGGCATTGTTAGCCGTTGCACGTGACCGCGCAAAGTGGGCGCCGGATGGCGGATCGAATAGGTTAATCTTCACCCCGTGCATCAGATGGCCGAAAAACGACGTTTCGCCAGTATCCTGACGCGGTCGTTGCGCCTCATCGCAATCGCCATACTGGCCGTGTTTCTGCTGCCATACCTGCTGACGCCGCTTTATGCCGTGATCGATCCCGTTTCGACGGGCATGCTCTGGCGGCGCTTAAGCGGAGCAAGAGTGGAGCGGCAATATGTACCGATCTCGCGCATCTCGCCGGCGCTCCCGCTCACGGTGATTATTGCCGAAGATGGCCGCTTCTGCAGTCATCACGGAGTGGATTTCGCGGAAATCCGCGAGGCTCTTGCTGAATCCGACGACATCGATGAGGTGCGCGGCGGTTCGACCATCACGCAGCAGGTGGCCAAGAACCTGTTCCTTTGGCAGGGCCGCAGTTTCGTGCGCAAGGCACTGGAATTTCCTCTGGCCCTATGGATAGACCTCATTCTTCCGAAGCGGCGCATTCTCGAAATTTACCTCAACATTGCCGAATGGGGTCCCAACGGCGAATTCGGCGCCGAGGCCGGAGCCCGGCGCGCGTTTGGCAAATCCGCTCGGGACCTTTCCCGCTATGACGCGGCCGTGCTGGCGGCCGTCCTGCCCAATCCGGCCATCCGCAATGCGCGCCAGCCTGGCCCGGGTGTGCGGCGCCTGGCGGGACTTTATGTCGCCCGTGCGTCGCGTGCCCCGGCGGCCGCTGATTGCGTGCGGACAAGGCACTAATCGGAACCAGCCAAAGCACTAGCCTTGCCGCGCCCCTTCCTCTATAAGCCCGGCTTCAAATCGATATATCGCGTTATTTTCAGGAGTTTCGTCCCATGGCTGTGCCGAAAAGAAAAACCTCGCCGTCGCGCCGCGGCATGCGCCGCTCCGCGGACGCGCTCAAACGGCCGGCCTATGTCGAGGACAAGGATTCGGGCGAACTGCGCCGTCCGCACCACATCGACCTCAAGACCGGCATGTATAGAGGCCGCCAGGTTCTGAAGGCGAAGACCGAGGTTTAGCGAGACCCTCCAGGCCGAAGGCAAGCTCCGCCATGTTCATGCTTGGCTTTCCGCTGCTCCTGATTCCGTTCGCGATTTACAACATCATCGCGTTTCTGATGCCGGGCGTGAGCTGGACCGGCACGATTGCGACCGTACGCATGGTATCGGACGCCGACTGGACCATGTCGGCGGGCGATATCCTCGTCGCATTTGCGATCGTGCTGCTGTGCGGCGAGATCATCAAATCAACGCGCATCGGAATTCGCACCGTCATCGATCACGCGCTGTCGCTTATCCTGTTCCTCGGCATGCTCATCGAATTCCTGTTGGTCAAACAGGCCGCCACCGCGACCTTCTTTCTCCTGCTCGTGGTGAGCTTCATCGATGTGCTCGGCGGTTTTGCGGTGACTTTGCGCTCGGCCCAGCGAGACCTTACGGTTGAGGGTGTCGAGCGCGTTTCGTCCTGATCGATCTATCATTCCTGGTTTTGTCATGAGCCGTGATTTTCAGTTGCCCGGCCGCTCGCCCGTGATTGCCTGTGAAGGCATGGCGGCAACTTCCCATCCACTGGCGACGCTCGCCGCGGTCGATACCTTGCGCGCCGGCGGCACAGCTGCCGATGCGGCAGTCGCCGCGGTTGCGACACTGTGCGTGGTCGAGCCGCACATGACCGGAATCGGCGGCGACTGCTTCTGTCTGGTGTCTGAGCCGGGCAAGCCGGTCTGGGGCTATAACGGTTCTGGCCGCGCGGGCGCCACGGCATCCGATCAGCCGTTGCGCGCCAAGGGGCTGACCGAGATCGGCAATTCGATCCATGCGGTCACCGTGCCGGGCGCAATCGATGCCTGGGGCGCAATTCTGAAGGCGTATGGCCGCTTCGGTCTCGACCGCGCGCTTGCGCCTGCGATCAAGTACGCCGAAGGGGGGTTCCCGGTGACCGCGCGCGTGGCGTGGGATTGGCAACGCCACGTCGGCAAACTCAAAGCCGATCCGGGCGCCGCCAGGCACTATCTGTTCGATGGTGGCGCTCCCAGGGAGGGCGATGTCATTCGCTTTCCTGCGCTTGCCGCCACCCTGAAGACGATCGCGGGCAAAGGCGCGCGCGCCTTCTACGAAGGCGAAATCGCCGACGACATGGCCAGGACGCTGCAGGCACGAGAGTCTTTTCTTACCGCGGAGGATTTCTTCCGCCATCGTGGCGACGAGGTTGAGCCGATTTCGACAAACTATCGTGGACTGGACCTCGTCGAGATTCCCCCGAACGCGCAGGGGCTCACCGCACTGGTGATGCTCAATATTCTGGAGAACTTCGACGTCGCGTCGCTCGATCCGCTTGGCGCCGACCGCTTCCATCTGGTGCTGGAGGCCGCGCGTCTGAGCTTTGCCGTGCGTGACACGCACATTGCCGATGAAGCCCACATGCGCACGCCTGTGGCGGATCTGCTCGACAAAAAGTTTGCCGAGAGGCTGGCATCACTTATCGATATGAAAAAAAGGACTAAACTGCCGAGCGCGCCGGCACCCGGTAACGATACGGTCTATCTCACGATCGTCGACCGCGACCGCAGGGCGGTGTCCTTCATCAATTCTCTCTATTCCAGCTTCGGCCTCGGCATCTGCACTGAGAAGACCGGAATCATGCTCACCAATCGCGGTGCCTGCTTTACGCTTGAACCGGGTCACCCGAATGCGTTCGGCCCTAACAAGCGGCCGATGCACACCATCATCCCGGCTCTCGCCATGCGCAACGGCCGCTGCGACATGAGCTTCGGCGTCATGGGCGCGCACTATCAGCCGATGGGCCACGCGCAAATCATCCTCAATATGCTCGACTACGGCATGGACGTTCAGCAGGCCATCGATGCTCCGCGCTTCTTCTTTGAGGGTGAAAAGACCGACGTCGAGCACGGAACGCCGGCCGCGACGATCGCGGGGCTCAAGGCGCGGGGGCACGATGTTGTAATGGCGAGTTCGCCCTGGGGTGGCGCGCAGACCATCAAGATCGATTGGGATCGCGGCGTCCTGATCGGCGGCTCGGAGCCGCGCAAGGACGGCTGCGCTCTCGGGTATTAGGCTGCAGTCAGCGCGGCGGCGGCCCGATACGCAGCTGATGCCATTTCTGGTTCAGCGCGGCGGCGTTCGCGAGTCTGCGGATGCTGGTCTTTTGTCGCGACGAGCTGCGCGAGGAACGGCGCGCTGGGATAGCCGCCCGCCCGCTGAGGCGGTTGGTCGGCCGACGAAAGCGTGACCAATGCACGGCGTTCGGAGCCGCAGTGCTCAGGCTCCGGCGCATCGTGCTGGGTTGAGGGTGTGTCGAATTCCTCCGGCGGCATCGCAATGTCTCAATGCTGAGCAGCCGTTCCTTCTACCTCATTCGATGCGCACGCCATGTGCCATGCGTCGTTAACGTTGACGGGGGCGGCGGTTGCGAAAGGCAAATTCACCTTTAGCGTCGCAAAACGCGTGATCGTGAACCGCGTCGATCAATAAGGTTATCAGCGGGACTCGCGTTTCGCGCCGATGCAAGGTGCAATTATTCCTTGCCGAGCCTGTCCAGCCGTTTCTGCATTTCGTCGAGCTGACGCTTGAGTTCGTCCATTTCACCGCCGGGGCCCTGCGTTTTTTCTGCTGGTTTCGATTGCCCGCGCGCAAACGGCGCAAACATGGCGAATGTTTTTTCGAACATTTCCATATTCCGTCGTACCTGGTCCTCAAGGGGACCAAAAGCCCCGACACCGAAGGCCTGCGTTATCTGTTCGCGAAATTTACCCTGTTCTTTCGTCAGCGAATCGATCGAAGCTTCCAGGAAACGAGGCACCAGCATCTGCATGCTGTCGCCGTAAAAACGGATCAGCTGCCGCAGGAAAGCGATAGGCAGCAGACTTTGGCCTTCCTTGTTTTCCTGTTCGAAAATGATCTGGGCGAGCACGGAGCGCGTGATCTCCTCGCCGGTCTTTGCATCGAAGACGATGAAGTCCTCGCCGGATTTAACCATGGCGGCGAGATCCTCGAGCGTCACGTAAGTACTGGTTCCGGTATTATAGAGCCGCCGATTGGCGTATTTTTTGATTGTTACCGGCTCTTTTTTTTCCTCTGACATGTCTGACTACGTTTCCCCTGCCAAGGCTTTGAGCATAGCCAATTTCCGCTTCGATGGGCCACCGTTTTGTGGCACCGCGGCAGGGCCGCAGAGGGTGCGGCGTCCCTTGCGGAAAGGACAGAAAAGCGCCAATTGTCGGGGATATTCACGCGACAGGTCTTGTTGACAGACCCGCAGGGCCTGCCGAGGATGCGGCAGTGCCAAAATGGCAGACCCCGCCGCCCGCGACCCTAACAGGAGCATCTAATGAAAGACGATATCGTCATTGTGAGTGCTGCCAGGACACCAGTCGGCGCTTTCAACGGGGCATTTGCGAATCTGCCGGCTCACGAACTCGGCCGGATCGCAATCAAGGCTGCGCTGGACCGGGCGGGCGTCGAAGGCGGGCGAGTGAGCGAAGTGATCATGGGCCAGATACTGACCGCCGGCCAGGGTCAGAACCCGGCGCGGCAGGCGTCGATTGCGGCGGCCATTCCGGTTGAGACGCCTGCATGGGGAGTAAACCAGCTATGCGGTTCCGGCCTGCGCGCGGTTGCGCTTGGCTATCAGGCGATCCTCAACGGAGATAGCGACATCGTGGTCGCCGGCGGCCAGGAGTCCATGAGCATGGCGCCGCACTGCCAGCATCTGCGCTCGGGCGTAAAGATGGGCTCGTTCGAAATGATCGACACCATGATCAAAGACGGCTTGTGGGATGCGTTCAACGGCTACCACATGGGCACCACCGCCGAGAACGTCGCCAAGCAATGGCAGATTACCCGTCAGCAGCAGGATGAATTCGCGGTCGCCTCGCAAAACAAAGCCGAGGCCGCGCAGAAAGGCGGCAAGTTCAAGGACGAGATCATCCCGGTCACCATCAAGTCACGTAAAGGCGATGTGGTGGTCGATACCGACGAGTATCCGAAAGCCGGCGTGACGATGGATTCGATTGCCAAGCTGCGGCCGGCCTTCGACAAGGAGGGCACTGTGACGGCGGCGAATGCTTCCGGCATCAATGACGGTGCTGCTGCGCTCGTGCTGATGAAAGCGAGTGAGGCCGCCAAGCTCGGCAAGACGCCGCTTGCCCGCATCGTGTCCTGGGCACAGGCCGGTGTCGACCCTTCCATCATGGGGACCGGGCCGATTCCCGCCTCGCGCGCCGCGCTCAAGAAAGCCGGCTGGAAGAAAGAGGATCTCGACCTGGTTGAAGCCAACGAGGCCTTCGCCGCGCAGGCCTGTGCGGTCAACAAGGACCTCGGCTGGGACCCCGCAAGGGTCAACGTCAATGGCGGTGCCATTGCCATCGGCCACCCCATCGGCGCTTCCGGCGCCCGCGTGCTGACGACACTGCTTTACGAAATGCAGAAGCGCGACGCCAAGAAGGGCCTCGCCACCCTCTGCATCGGAGGGGGAATGGGCATTGCAATGTGTGTGGAGCGTGGCTAGCCGCGCGAACGGTAGCCCGTTCGGCGATGAATTCGCGTCATGGCCGGGCTTGTCCCGGCCATGATGTTTTAAGAAGATGGTTCGGAGGGGTCGAGCATGGCACGCGTTGCATTGGTAACAGGCGGAACCCGCGGCATCGGGGCAGCAATCAGCAAAGCCCTGAAAACCGGCGGCTACAAGGTTGCGGCCAACTACGGCGGCAACGACGCGGCCGCGCAAAAGTTCAAGGCGGAAACCGGCATCCCGGTGTTCAAGTGGGACGTCTCGTCCTACGAGGCCTGCGCGGATGGCATCAAAAAAGTCGAAGCCGAGGTCGGTCCGGTGGAAGTGCTCGTCAACAACGCCGGTATCACGCGCGATGCCATGTTCCACCGCATGAAGCCGGACCAGTGGTCGGCCGTCATCAACACAAATCTCGGCTCGCTGTTCAACATGTGCCGGCCGCTGATTGAAGGCATGCGCGAACGCAAGTTCGGTCGTATCGTCAACATCTCGTCGATCAACGGGCAAAAAGGTCAGGCCGGGCAGACCAATTATTCCGCCGCCAAGGCCGGTGAGCTCGGGTTTACGAAGGCGCTCGCGCAGGAAGGCGCCCGCTCCGGAATTACAGTCAATGCAATTTGCCCGGGCTACATCAACACCGAAATGGTGCAAGCGGTGCCGAAGGATGTCTTGGAGAAATCGATACTGCCGCTGATCCCGATCGGCCGCCTGGGCGAGCCCGAGGAAATCGCACGCTGCGTCGTGTTCCTCGCCTCGGACGAAGCCGGACTGATCACCGGCGCGACGCTTTCCGCCAATGGCGGGCAATTTTTTGTCTAGAAGTCATTGCATCCGATGAAGGCATTTCTGGTTGGAACAGCAATCGCTGGTCTTCTGCTGCCGTTGATCGTCCGATCCGTGTCGGCGCAGGACACCGATGCGCAATGCAAGGACGTTTACGACAAGGTTGCCTGCGAATGCGCCGTGCAGAACGGCGGCCGCATCCTTCCCCCTCCCAGCGGGGTCAAGCGCGAAGGTATTAAATTGCGCCCGCGCGAAGGACAGGAAGCAACCCAAACGCTTGATGGCGGGCGCGTCGCTTTTCCGAAGTATTTCAGGAGAGACGGTCTCAAGGTGCACAAAAGCCGTGCGCTAGAAGGCTATTTGGCCTGCATGGGCCGCAATGGCCGTAAATAGCGCTTCGAAACCGGGTTCACCCTCAGCGGCGACGTTTCGTCTTTCGCTTCGGCGGTGATTTTTTCTTCGGGCGAGGATTTGCGCTTTTCGGACGCCAGATGCCTTCCGCCTTGTCCAGCCGCACGTTCCAGTATTCCCAGGCACGAGCGACAGGGCCCGGCCGCAAATTATATTCGCCGGCAAGTTCTGTCTCCGCTGCATTGAGCGGCGAGACATGGCCGAGTGTATGGGCTTGAATCTGCAGCGCCGCATTGCGCGCTGTATAAATGGTACGAAATGTGAGCTCTTCCAGCGTCCTGCCCGCGACCGTCGCGCCGTGACGGCGCATCAGCACGATCCAGTTGGCCCCGAGGGCGCGCGCAAGCGAAGCGCCTTCCTCCGGCTTGGCCACAATCAGAGTGGTGTCACCAAAATCGTCTCGTGCATCCCAGAACGGCACTTTCTCGCCCAGCGTGGCACCGAGATGATAGACCGGCTTGAGCTCTGCGCCGGAAATGCAGAACGGCAGGATCGACGGGGCGTGATGGTGGCACACTGCATTCACATCGGGCCGCGTCTGATAAATTGTACCGTGTATCACGCGCTCACCGTAGAGGCGCACGTCCGTCGGGATCACCGACTGCGAGTCGAGTGTAAATTCGAGAATGTCGTCCGGTTGCACCAGCTCCGGCGCGCGCGATCGTGACATCAGATAGCGCCCGGGGTCGGTTGGATGACGCATTGTGACATGGCCGAAAGCGTCGAGAACGCCTTCATGCGCAATCATTCTGTTTGCGCGCGCGAGTACGTCGCGTGCGTGATCGAGCTTCATGGTCACGGGATTTCCCTCCAGTTCGTCGTGTCCGGCCATAGCCGTTCGAAGGACGGCGTGCTTTGGCACACCGATGGGCCGGGCATCCACGTCGTCACACAATGAAACAAGACGTGGATGGCCGGAACAAGTCCCGCCATGACCGCATCATCGCGGCGACCAGTCTTTGGCTGCCAGTTCAAAACCTTCGAAGGAAAAACCCGGTGCCACGGTGCAGCCCGTGAGCGTCCACGGTCCGAGGCTTTCCGCGGCCTGCCAGGCGCGGGCCGGCACCGTCACTTGCGGGACTTCACCAGCAATGATGTCAGCTCCCAGGCGAAAGATTTCCTCCTTGGAGCCGTCGACCAGCGACAGCTTCAGCGGTGCGCCCGCGTAGTAATGCCAGATCTCCACCGCATCGATGCGGTGCCAGTGCGACCGCTCGCCGCGCGCCAGCAGGAACAGGATCGCAGTCGAGGCGGGACGGCCTTCCACCAACTTTGGATCGCGAAAGGTTTCGCGATAGTGGCCGCCTTCCGGATGCGGCTTGAGGTCAAGCGCGCGGATCATCTCGGCGGCGGTCGGTGTATGCATGCGGGCAAGCTAGAACTTGTTCTTGCGCGCGCGGATTTCGGCGAACACTTCGGCAGCCGGCTTGCCCTTCATGCCGATGCCGGACGCCACTTCCGGCACGTCGGCACGCAGGAACGGATTGGCCAGTTTCTCCTCGCCGATCGTTACCGGGATGGTGGGCCTGCCTGCGGCGATCTCCTGCCTGGCTTCCGCCTCACGCGCGGCAAGCGCCTTGTTGTCGGGCTCAACAGTGCGCGCGAATTTGATGTTGGCGGCAGTGTATTCGTGGCCGCAATAGAAGTCGGTATCGTCCGGCAGGTCGCGCAGCTTCACCAGCGATCGCCACATTTGTTCGGGCGTACCTTCAATCACGCGGCCGCAGCCGATGGAGAACAGCGTGTCGCCGACAAACGCCAGCCTGTCGGCGGGAAACCAATACGCGATGTGGCCAAGCGTATGGCCCGGCGTCTCGATCACGTTGGCCGAAAGCCTGCCGACCTTGACCTTGTCGCCTTCGCGCACGGTCTCGTCGACCGCCGGAATCTTCGAGGCTTCAGCGGCGGGCGCCACCACGCGGCATCTGTATTTGTCCTTCAGCGCCTGGATACCGTCGGTATGGTCGGCATGGTGGTGAGTGACCAGGATGTCCGTCAGTTTCCAGCCTGTCGCTTTGAGCGCTGCCTCGATTGGCGCCGCCTCGGGCGCGTCGATCGCGGCGGTGGCGCCGCTGTCGGGGTCACGCAGCAGCACCCCGTAGTTGTCGGATCGGCAGAGAAACAGACGAGTTTCCGCGGGCATGGTCTTGGTCCTCTTGGCATTCTGGAACAGGGTTAACCGTATCACGCGGATGAATGATCATGCATCACCTCTGCGCGTTCCTCACGTTAAGCGGTTTGCTACCGCGTTTCATGGTAGTTTGGCGGTATGTCGATTGACGTCGTGGACCTGCGCAACTTCTACGGCCAGCGGCTTGGCGTCGTGGCCCGCCGCTTCATTGGACGCGGCATTCGCTCATTGTGGGGCAATACCGCCGGCCAGCGTGTGCTCGGCATCGGCTATGCGACGCCCTATCTCGGCCTGTTTCGCGAAGAGGCGGAACGGTGCCTCGCGCTCATGCCGGCCGGGCAGGGCGTGGTGAAATGGCCGACCACGCGCCCGGCACTTTCCGCGCTTGTCGATGAAAACGAACTTCCGCTCGCCGATTCTGCCATCGACCGTGTGATGCTGGTCCATGCACTGGAAATGACGAACGATCCCGGCACGCTATTGCGCGAAGTCTGGCGGGTGCTGGCATCTGGCGGGCGCCTGTTGGCAGTTGTGCCAAACCGGCGCGGTCTGTGGGCGCGCATGGACACGACGCCGTTTGGCTCCGGTCGACCTTATTCGCGCAGCCAGATCAATCAGCTCCTGCGCGAAACATGGTTCACGCCAACTGGCTGGAGCGAGGCCCTTTACGTACCCCCCGTGAGCGGCTGGTTCTTGCGGACGGCGGTCGCGTGGGAGCGCACCGGAGCTACGCTGTCGGCGCCGTTCGCTGGTGTGCATCTGGTGGAAGCCACCAAGCAGGTCTACCGCGCGATTCCGGCGCGGCGCGAGAAGCGGCGGCTGGTACCCGCGCTGGAACCGGCACTGGCGCCGTCACCCGGCGGCTGATTGTCCGCGTACAGGTGCAGGCCTAGCGCCTACTCCGGCTGCCGGGGCTCGTCGCCGCCGCCTTCGTCGTGAGCCGCCGGCTGGGGTGCTGCGCCTTGCTGTTGACCGCCGCCGAAGTCGGGGCGATCAGGACGGTATCCACCGCCGCGATGACGTCGACGCCGGCGATGCATGCCGAAACGATCCTGGCCGCGGTCGCCACGTTCGCCCTGGTCGTGACCGTTCTGGTTCTGGCCGGGATTCTGTTGCGGCTGGCCACCGCCGGTGATGAATGCCGGCAAGCCGCCGACCTCCTGTCCGCCTTCTTGGCCGCCCTGATTTGGATTTGGTTGCTGTTGATACTGCTGCGGCTGATGTTGCGGGCGGTTATGCACCTGCTGATCGCGCGGCGGAAACGGCTGGGCATCGCGCGGCAGATAAGGCTGCTGCTGAGGCTCACGCGGTCCGTAGCTCGGCTCGTTCTGGCCCATGAAGGGCTGACCGTCGTCGTCATCGCCGTCAAATCCCTCGTCGGCGTTCTGCTGGCCGGGGGCGCCTTGCTGCTGCTGCTGCGGTTGCTGGTTATAATATGGATTTTGCTGACGGAACTGTTCCTGCGCGGCGGCAATCAGGCGGAAATAGTGCTCGGCATGTTGGTAGTAGTTCTCGGCCGCAACCGGATCGCCAGAACTCTGCGCGTCGCGCGCGAGCTGGATATATTTTTCCGCTACATGCGAAGCGGTGCCGCGAATTTTGACGTCGGGACCGTTTGACTCGTAAACGCGCGTCAGTGGATTTTGGCTTTTGCGGTGATTATTGCCACCGCGTCCGCGCATGCGCTTCTGACCGTTTCTCATGATGTGCCTGTTTATCGCCTTTCGCCTGTCTCGGCGTTCGCCGAACGCTCAACCAATTTGCAAGTCCAAACAAACCTCATTGCGCGGACGGACCTGCACTCCTTGTCCGCGCCAATGATCGAGCCGTTGTGCTCTTTATCGCGAGAGTCGCAGCAACCCCATAGCCACGGTCCTGCCGCAGCGTTGCCAACCTCTCGTTACGCGCACCGTTCTAGGTTTCGAAAAATGATGCGCCTAACCGGTAAAGCATTCAGACCCGTATCTGGCGATTTCGTCTGCCGTCTTTTCGATGCCGGCTCTTCGTCATCCGCCTTGCGCCGCACCTCACAGAGCCGCTGCTCCAGGGTTCACGGCGATGCAACCGTCTCGGGTCGATTCCGTGACCGGAAGCTAGTCGTTTCCGAGCCATAATCCAAGCGCTTTTTTCGTCGATAAACGAGCTCTGCGCTTTTCATCAGGCGGGAATGCGACACACTCATGGCACGAAACCTGCGCCGAGCACGCGCGGGATTCCGGCCAAATCCGTACGCGCAATTCCGGCGGTTAATCCCACGTTGGTAAACAGATCCCTCACGGCCGCCTCCTGACCCGCACCTAGTTCCACAAACATCCGGGCGCCGGGCGCCAGAAGACGTTTGGCGTCAGCTGCGATGGCGCGATAGGCGGCCAGCCCGTCATCGCCGCCGTCAAGCGCGACCGTCGGATCATAATCTTTTACCTCGGGTGCAAGTGACGTGATTTCGTCATGTGCGATATAGGGCGGGTTTGAAACGAGCAGATCAAACGGGCCTTCAACGACCGAGGCGATGTCGCAAACGACGAAGGTGCAGCGGCCTTCAACGCCGCAACGGCCAGCATTCTCGCGCGCGACCTTCAAAGCGCCGGTACTGATGTCGGTGCCTGTGCCGGTTGCGTTAGGCAGCTCTCGCAGCAGGGCCAGCAACAAGGCGCCGGAACCGGTGCCAATATCGAGAATTCGCAGCTTTTCCATGCGCAGGCCGCCGCGCACGACGAAATCGAGCGCGCCTTCAACGACCGTTTCCGTTTCCGGACGCGGCACGAGAACATCGGGAGTGATCGCGAGTGCGATGCTCCAGAATTCCTTCTGTCCAAGGATTCGCGATACCGGCTCGCGCTGCAGTCTGCGCGCTGCGAGCGCGCTTATCATGTTGATTTCACGGGCCTCCAAAATACGATCCGACTGAGCGATCAGACGCGCGCGGTCGAGGTGAAGCGCGTGCCCGACAAGCAGGCGCGCATCCACATCCGCGTCTTCGATGCCGGCAGTACGGAATGCCTGCGCCAGGAGATTGAGCGCCTCGGATACCGCAGCGCCGTCCTTCAACCCGGGAATTGTTCTCACGCCGCGCCTTCGGCCGCCAGCAATTCGGCCTGATGTTCCGTCACCAGCGCGTCGATGACGTCGTTGAGGGCCTCGCCTTCGATGATCTGCGGCAGTTTGTGCAGCGTCAGGTTGATGCGGTGATCGGTGACGCGGCCCTGCGGAAAATTGTAAGTGCGGATGCGCTCGGACCGATCGCCCGAACCGATCTGTCCGCGCCGCTCCGCCGCTCTCTCGGCATCGCGCTTGGTGCGCTCGGCATCATAGAGCTTGCTGCGCAAGTAATTCAGCGCCTTGGCCTTGTTCTTGTGCTGCGACCGTTCCTCCTGCACGAACACCACGATTCCACTGGGGATGTGCGTGATGCGGATGGCAGATTCGGTCTTGTTGACGTGCTGACCACCGGCGCCCTGCGCACGCATTGTATCGATCTTCAGGTCGGCATCGTTGATATCGATATCCACGTCTTCGACCTCGGGAAGCACGGCGACGGTCGCGGCTGAGGTATGAATGCGGCCCGACGCTTCGGTATCGGGCACGCGTTGCACGCGGTGCACACCGGATTCAAATTTGAGCTTGGCGAACACGCCACGGCCGCGCACCGAGGCAACGATTTCCTTGAAGCCGCCCTTGGTCCCCTCGCTGGCGGAGAGGATTTCCGTCTTCCAACCCTGCTTGGCAGCGTAGCGCTCGTACATGCGAAAGAGATCGCCGGCAAAAAGCGAGGCTTCGTCGCCGCCGGTGCCGGCGCGAATTTCGAGGATCGCGTTGTGATCGTCCATCGCGTCTTTCGGCAGCAATGCCAGCCGGATCTGCTGCGCCAGCTTTTCCCTGCGGTCCTGCAATTCATGCCGCTCAAGGTCGGCGAGCTTGCGCATTTCTGCGTCTGTCGAGGAGTCGTCGACGAGCGTCGAGAGTTCAGCGATTTCCCTGTCGGTGGTGCGATAGGATTTGATCGTTTCGACGATGGGGCTGAGCTCGGCGAATTCGCGCGACAGCTTGACGTAGGCGTCGGCACCCAAACCGCTGGCGAGCTCGCTTTCCACCAGCGCATGGCGGGCGAGCAGGGCGTCCAGTTTCTGCTGCGGCAGGATGGTCAAAGCTGCAATCCTTCCGTCGCCGCAAAGGCTTCAAGCCTGTGGCGGATCGATACGCTCCCAACCGGCTGCGCAAGGCAGGGCAGAAGCATCTCTTCGCCCTTGCGGCAATCAAGTTCGAGCAGGAGCGCCTTCACCGGGCCCACCGCGGAAGGCGTGAGTGACAGAGTGCGATAGCCCAGAATGGTGAGCGCCAGCGCGCCGACCGGCTGGGACGCGAGCTCGCCGCACAGTGTCACGGGCTTGTTGTGCTTCTTTGCGGTGTCCACGATGTCCTTGAGCGCGCGCAGAACGGGTGCCGAAAGAGGATCGAACCGCTCCGACACGCGCGGATTGCCGCGATCGGCGGCGTACAGAAATTGCATCAAATCGTTGGAGCCCACCGAAAGAAAATCGACGCGCTCCAGCAATTCATTGAGCTGGAACAGAAGCGAAGGCACCTCGAGCATGGTGCCGATCTCGACGCGCTCAGGCAGCTCGTGGCCATGCCGGCGCAGGTGGGTCAATTCGATTTCGACGAGCGACTTTGCCTTGTCGAATTCTTCGACAACGGCGATCATTGGAAACATCAGCTTGAGGCTGCGTCCTCCGGCTGCCCGCAAAAGCGCGCGCACCTGGCTGCGCAACAGGCCTGGCCGGTCCAGCCCCAGTCTGATCGCACGCCAGCCCAGTGCGGGGTTCTCTTCTTCGACATTGCGCATGTACGGCAGCACCTTGTCACCACCGATATCGAGGGTGCGGAACGTCACCGGTTTTTTTCCGGCAGCGTCGAGCACGGCACGATAGAGCGCAAGCTGCTCGCCGGTACGCGGCAGAGTATC
>DASXLC010000117.1:0-39027 GCA_036496445.1 Pseudolabrys sp.
TCTGCAGTCGGCCCATTCTATTATTTCATGCTGGTCTGGTCGGCCGCGCTCGGCTTTGTGTTCTGGGGCGATGTACCGACGTTTGCGCTCGTGGCTGGCTCCGCGATCGTAGTGGGCTCCGGCCTGTTCCTGCTCTGGCACGAAACGGCGAAAAAGCCGTTGGCGGCCGACTAAACCCAGGGAGTGCACCGATGAGTATCAACGTCCGCCGCGTCGTGACCGGCCATGACGATCAGGGCCGCGCTAAGGTCCTGATCGACGAAACCGTCAAGAACGTGGCCTCGCAGCGTCCCGGCGCGCTCTATAGCGTGATCTGGTCGAGTGAGGGTTTCCCGGTCAACAACGATGGCGACGCTGATCCGTCCGGCAAAAAAATCGGCACGACGATTTCCGATGGGACGGTGTTTCGCATTGTCAGCTTCGGCCCTGGCGTGGCGCCGCGCAACCACCGTACCGATTCAATCGACTATGCGGTCGTCATGTCGGGTGAGATCGATATGGAACTCGACGTCGGAAAAGTGCACCTCAAGGCCGGCGATGTGTTGGTCCAGCGCGGCACCATCCATAACTGGGTGAACACCGGCAGCGAACCGTGTGTCATTGCCTTCACGCTCGTGTCTGCAAAGTCGGTGACCGCGGGCGGGAAGACGCTGCCTGCCCAAGGCTGATCGCGCTCCTCACCGATCCAGCTCTGGATAGTGCCGGAAGATTCCCATCTCATTGAAGGCAATCCGCCGCGGCGATGCGAGGTAGGCCTTGACGCCAGGCCGCATCGCAACCTTGTCACGAACCGTGACGAGACCGGATACCTTCCGCTCAATGCCGCTCATCGCCTGCGGAAAGGCGTAACGCAGGCCTTCGATGAGCTGAAAGACCGATAGGTCGACATAGGTCGCCTTGCGACCGGCCAAATAGGGTCCACCGCTCTTCCTGAGCACTGTCTCGAAGTAGCCGAGATATTTCGGCGCTCGCTCGTCGATAAAATTATCGGCGTAGCGTTTCGCTTCCGGTTTCTGATCCTCATAGTAAAGACCCGAGGCAACCGGGTGATGGGTGTCGTGGATCTCCTTCACGAAGTCGGTGACCGTCAGCTGCAGCTGGTGCAACCAGAGACGGCCGGCCTCGTCACGGGGGGCGAGCTTCAGGCGCGGACCCAGATAGAATAAAATATTTGCGACCTGCGCGATAAGCAGTTTACCCGCCTTCAGGAAGGGCGGCGCAAATGGCGGGTGCTTGTCCCTTCCACCTTTCATCATTGCCATCATGCGATCCATGCCTCCGGACTTGCGCGCCACGTCGTCGTAGGCGGCTCCGGCATCCTCAAGCGCGAGCCGCACAAATTCGCCACGGCCCTGAATGTCCGGCCAGTAGAACAGTTGATAGCGCATGCTGGCACCCATTGCTGTTCGTCTTATCATTGAAGCAGGTCGTTGATGGCGGCGAAAGTCGGGCTTGCCTGACTTTCGCCGTTAGGACAAGCACAAGTCGGGTAAACGTGACTTGTGAAAACGACATGACGATTTGAAGTTCGGCGGAACTGCGTAGTGGCCTTAACCGGCCTGCACCAGACGAACGGGCTTGCCGCTGCCAACAACGCAGTTACGGCCCGCGGCCTTCGCCTGATAGAGCCGCTTGTCCGCAACTTCGAAAAGCGCGTCGTAACCGGTCGCGTCGCGCGAGCAACTGGCGATGCCGATGCTCACCGTCACACGCGCGTCCTCCTCACCCGCGGGGCCACCGGCGATACGGCGTCGCATGCGCTCGCCGAGCGTCAGTGCGTCCTCGGCATTGACGCCGTCCGCAATGACAACGAATTCCTCGCCGCCGAAGCGGTAGGTGAAATCAGACACACGTGCGGCGGACATAATGTCGAGCGCGATGCGCTTGAGCATCTTGTCGCCGGAGGCATGACCGAAACGATCGTTGAAGGATTTGAAATGATCGATGTCAATCAGCATGAGAGCCAGCGGCCGGCCTGCCGCGGCGGCGTGCTCGACGGCGCGACGGCCATGCGCTTCCAGCGAATGGCGATCGAGAGCACCGGTGAGCGCGTCGCAACCGGTACGCGCCAGCAGATCCTCATAGCGCTCGCGATAGGTCAGCGTATCGAACACGTCCCAGATGCGCGGCATATCCGTACGACGCCTGATGGGCCGCTCGAAATAAACGAGGTAAACGCCCGCAAGAACGGTGTAGAGCGCGACCGCCGCCATTTTGGCAAACCAGCCCCCGATCAGGACGTCGAGACCGGCGCCAGTGAGCATGTGTAGGCCGGCGAAGAAGGCCATTTGGTCGAAGGTGAGCACCAGCACGCCACACAAGGCCAGTCGCGGAAATATCCGATCGCGGAACCAGCTGCGCGAGCGCTCGTAGAGCAGGATCATGAGGATGCAGTCGAAGAACAGGATCGCCGTTCCCCACACCATCAGCGCGCCCATCTCATTGAGGAACGCGAAATCGGCCGCACGGCCCGCCGTCAGCCCCGGCGTCGCCGCTACGAGATTGTGGTGTCGCATGACGAAAGCGAGCGCAAACAGCAGGACATTGCCGAACAGAAGACCGTAGATCGGTTGCCGCACCACCACCGCGTCTTCGCGGATGTAGAGCAGAAGCAGCATCATCAGCTTGCCGGTAAACAATACGGTGGAGCCCGGCGAGGTGACGATGCCGAACGGCAGCGAGACGTAAAGTATGCTGGCGAGATAGGTTTCGAGGAAATGCATCACCCCGAGCGCGGTAAAGAAGGCGCCCAGCCCGATACGGGTGCGCGCGCGCAACAACGCGGCAAGCACCACAAAATATAGAAGAGCGTCCCCGGCCAGGAGCAGCACGTTTTCGATTTCAGCCATTACCCCATCCAGCTCCGCGCCGCCTGGCATGGCGCAGAAGGCTCCCCACTTGGTTCCCTAGCACCTTCGATATCACGGCCGATTCGCCCGAAAAAGCAAGAAACGCCGGCAATGCGCAGAAATCCCACGCATTCGCCGGCGTTGAAGTAATTTCTTAAGCGGCGGCTAGTTCGCTGCGAAGCAATAAAGCAAGCCATCCCCGCCCGTACTGCGAAGATCGGCCTGCGAGCAGCCTCCATCCGGGCCGCGTGATGGATGCGACGAGTTCCATGATTTGGATGCATCGTCATCGCGCAGGCCGATGCGGTCGGCGTGGCCGAGCATGACCGCGCCTTGCGTGCTGCTCGTGTAGTTCTTGCAGGTGTGATCCTGGTCGTCGGTGAATGCGGTGCCGTCCGGTTTCGACCCCGTCAGGATGTCGTGCCGGTTTGGAGTGTCGCCTCGGCCATTGTTGACCTCGCCCTTTTCAGTCAAAGCGGTCTGCTTGGTGAGGCCGTTGGTGCCGTGCAGTTCGGCAACGTCTTTGGCAATCGTTGTGCCTTTTGCGTTCACCCAGGGCCCGCTGCCGATACGGTCACGCGCATTGACCGCGCCGGCGCCCTGTGTCGAGAGGTAGGCGCGCCATGTCTTGGCGCCCGCACCGGCCGACGCCGCCAGCCGCTGGCAAAGCTGGTCTGCGCCGGCAAGGCCGCCGAGATCAGCTCCCTTGCCTTCCCCGGCACTGGTTACGAAGAAGGACATAGTGGCCTGTTGCGCCTGTGCTGGCGCGGCGCATAGACACACAAGGCACGCCGCCACCGGCGCGCCGAGTCGAACGAACATCATTTTTACCTCCCGGCATTTGGCGAAGGCCCGCTGCCCTGCCATCGGGAGGGCACAACACCGGCACCAAAATTCTATTCCGCCAGTCACGCGGGATTGAATTGCGCAACTCAGCCGGGTTTTCCGGAATATTGCGCGTCGGTCACCGGCTCAAGCCAGGTCACATGTTCGCCGCCTTGAGCTTCCTGCATGGCGATATGTTCCATGCCATGGTCTGCGGTCGCACCATGCCAATGTTTCTCGCCTGGCGGAATCCACACGGTATCGCCTGCGCGAATTTCACGCACAGGCCCGCCCCAGGTCTGCACCCGGCCGATACCGGAGGTGACAAAAAGCGTCTGACCGAGCGGATGGTGATGCCAGGCGGTTCGCGCACCGGGCTCGAAGCGCACCCACGCCGACCGAATGCGCGCAGGATCCGGTGCCTGAATAACAGGATCCTGCCATACCGTTCCGGTGAAACTCGGTGCACCCATTCGGCGCGATGGCCGTGCCCCGCAAGCGATGATGTCCATGTCAATTCCTCCCTGAGCGGTGTTTTGCCAGTACCTTTCTAACGCAATACTTTAAATGCGATACTTTAAATGCAACGGATGCAAAAAGCCCGGCGTCTCCGCCGGGCTTCGACTTCATGGCAGACCGGTGCGGACAATCAGACCGGCTGGATATTGCCGGCGGCCTGCTTGCCGCGCTCGGTTACGATTTCGAAGCTGATCTTCTGGCCCTCGTTCAGCGAGCGCATGCCGGCGCGCTCCACTGCAGTGATGTGCACGAACACATCCTTCGAACCATCGTCCGGCTGAATGAAGCCGTAGCCCTTTTGGGTATTGAAAAACTTCACAGTTCCGACAGGCATCAAGTGTTTCCTTTCACGCTTTCCTTTTGAACGCCCGCGCGATCATCGCTTGGGCGGTCACAAGCCAAAGTTTTGGGAGTTCACTTGAGGCGCTGCCCGAAGGCGGGAGCGTAGCAGCAAGCTGAGGCCGAAAACCAGGTTGCGGGCGGCGACATAGACGGATTTCGCTGCAACGTCAACGGCTCAGCGCGCAAACACGCACGTCAGATAACGTTTTATGAATTCGTAATGACAACTCGCTACTGTCATACGGGCCTTGATTAAAATCTTAATGGATTGTGAAGCCAAGGCCGCGCCATCTGAATGTGGCGACGGTGGGGCGAGATGCGCGGAGACAAACGAAAGGCACGACGCCATCGCATGCGTCACGACGCGTGGCTTATGCTCAATGGCGGCGAGCGTCGTGACTGCGCCTTGTCCGATATCTCGCACATCGGCGCGCGGATCAACATCCCCGACTCGGACGCAATTCCCGACAATTTTCTGTTGTTACTGGCGGCGAACGGCACGGCGCGGCGCCGCTGCCGGGTAATATGGCGCAAGCCGCGCGAGCTCGGCGTGAAATTCGAGACGTGGATTGACGATCGCATACGCGCAGCCACGCCAAAACCTGGCGGCACCGTCGCATCAAATGAAAGAGAGCCGGCCGAAAGCGGTGCGTGATCGCATTCGCTACGCCTGCTGAATCGCCGACACGAGCCAGCCGCCTCCACTTGCCCGCATAAAGGTCCACAGTTCGGTAACCTCGCCGGGCCCGCCATCTTCCACGGTGCGGCCGGTCGCACGCTCGACCATCCGGTCGGTTAACGCAAAGCGCATGGCGACGGTCGCATAGTCGACCCCACCTTCACGCCAGGCTTCCGCCAGGTCGCCCTGCTCCAACTTCACGTCGGTAACTTTGTTGACGAGACCGCGGCTCGCGTTTTCGGCGAGCTGCTCGGAGAAATAAGACAGCATCTCCGGCGTCACTTTCGTGCGCAGCGCGTTGAGATCTTCCGCCGAAAAGTTGGCCTGGACTTCCTGGAGCAGATGTTCGAACGCATCGTAGTCCGCCTTGGCGATGGTGAGCTCTTCGCCAGCGGGCGCATTAGCACCGAACATGCCACCGAGGCCGCTGAAAGAATGACCGGTCGCCGGATGCGCGGCCGCATAGGCAGGCTGGCTACGACGTTGCCACCAGGCGAACAGCAGTCGCGCGACAATCACGACCAACCCGATTTGCAGCATCAGCCCGAGCAGCGATGCAAAGCCGCCCATGCCGCCGAAGACGCCATGCCCGAACAGCAGGCCAAACAATCCGGCGCCAAGGAAGCCGCCGGCAAGACCGCCAAGCAATCCGCCGCCAAAGAGACCCGGGCGAGGTGCGGTCTGTCCAACCGTACCAGGCTTTCCGGGCTGGGTCAGCGTGCGCTGCATCGGCGAGGCCGCATTCGGCGCGGTTTGCGTAGCCGGTGGCGCCGAGAACGTGCGCGTCCCGCGGCTGCCGCCGGAGAAGCCACCACCGGCGCGTGCATGCGCATCGGCAGCAACAAGCACTAGGGCCGCTGCAACCGCAGCTATGGTGACCAGAAAGCGATGGCGCGTCATTGTTGTCTCCCCCGGCAAAATCAGCGCGCACAACAATATGTATCGGTGGAGCATTTTGTAAGGGGCCGCGCCAGTGCCACAAAGTCGCGGCGGATGGGCCCCCGTTCACGTAAATATCACATATGTCGCGTGGAACGGGCCGCCCGGCCGACGATTGCCCTCCCAGTGATGGAGGTCGACCGATGAAAGCTCTGGCGGCCACAATAGTGTTTTTATCCCTGACGGTTGTCGCAACGGCGAAGCCGACGCCGGTCAGCACCCTTAACCAATTTCAGGATCTTGTTCAGACGTCAGTTCGGAATGACACCGAGGTCAACACCGGGCCGTCAGGCGCGCTGCTTGAGCGAAGCTATTTTGAGGCGCCGCGACCCCAGTTGAACGTTTCCTGCCGGTTGCAGTTGAGCGTCTTCGACAAGACCCGCCTTACCGAAGCTTGCAATTGAACGGCGGAACTGAGGCGTTGGAACTAAGCCCGGACAAAATCGTTGTTGCGGCGGAACTGTGTAAGTCGCGGCATCGGGCCGCAGCTACGACTCATGGGGCACAACAATGCTTGGCACCATTCTTGTTATTATCCTGATCCTGGCTCTTGTCGGCGCGTTCCCGCGCTGGGGCTACAGCTCCGGCTGGGGCTACGGACCGTCCGGCATCGTCGGCGTAATCTTGATTGTCGTGCTGATTTTAGCACTGACCGGCCGCGTCTAGGCCCAGCTACTGCACGAGGGTTTTCTTTACCTCGGCCACGAGCTGTTTCAGCGTGAATGGCTTGGCCAGGAACGAATATTGCTCCTGGCTCGGCAGATTTTTGCTGAAGGCTTCCTCAGCATAGCCGGATACGAAAATTATCTTCACCTCGGGATCGCGCTGGCGCAACTCCTTGAGCAGCGTCGGCCCGTCCATTTCCGGCATCACGACGTCGGAGACGACAAGGTCGACATCACCATGTTTTTCGAAGGCTTCAATTGCCTCGACGCCGTTGCCGGCCTCCAGCACCGTGTACCCGCGCGAAACAAGTCCCCGTGCGTTGAGCGCGCGCAATCCTTCTTCATCTTCGACCAGCAGGATCGTACCTTGCCCGGTAAGATCGGCGGCGGCTGCGCGCGCCAGTGAGTCAGCGGCCGCCAGCGCACCCGCGATGGCGGGAGCTTCCCCTGTGGGAATTTGCGCCAGGACTTCGTCGGCTCCCGGGATATGGCGTGGCAGGAAGATACGAAATGACGTCCGGCCCGGCTGCGAGTCGGCGTAGATAAATCCGCCGGTCTGTTTGACGATGCCGTAAACGGTGGAAAGCCCAAGTCCCGTCCCCTTGCCCACGTCTTTCGTGGTGAAAAACGGTTCGAATATCTTCTCGATGATGTCCGGCGGAATGCCGGTCCCGCTGTCGCTCACCTCAACGAGTACATAGTCGGCTTTCGGCATGCCTTTGTAGGAAAATTGTTCGCATTCCTCAGCCTGAACATTGCTCGTGCGCAGCATCAGCTTGCCGCCGTCCGGCATGGCATCGCGGGCGTTGACCGCCAGATTCACGATCACCTGTTCGAATTGCGAAATGTCGACCTTCACCGGCCACAAGTCGCGTCCATGGACGATTTCGAGCGCCACCTTTTCGCCGATGAGACGCTTCAGCAACATTCCCAGATCGCTCAGCGTTTCGCCGAGATCGAGCACCTGCGGCCGCAATGTCTGCTTGCGCGAGAATGCCAACAATTGCCGTACCAGCGCCGCAGCACGATTGGCGTTTTGCTTGATCTGCATGATGTCCTTGAAGGACGGATCGGTCGGCTTGTGCGCGTTGAGCAAAAAGTCAGTCGCCATCATGATGGCGGAGAGCACGTTGTTGAAATCGTGCGCGATGCCGCCGGCGAGCTGGCCGACCGACTCCATCTTTTGCTGTTGTTGAAAGCGATTTTCGAGCGTCCGCTGCGCGGTCGTTTCCAGCGCGTAGACGATCGCCGCTTCACCGTCGCGATCTTCCTCATCGACCGCCAATACGAAGAAACTGGCCCAACGCTCGGCGCTGCCCGTCAAGGGGGCCTCGACCGGCGCAATGTTGCTTTGACCTTCTGCCGCCTTGCGGATGGCAGCTTCGAGGGCCGGCCGGTCACGTTCTACAACAACAGACAAAATGGATCGGCCGTCGTTTTTGAGAAGCTCTTCGAACGTGGTGGCAAAGCGCGCATTGCTACGCCCGATCCGGCCGTTCTTATCCACCGTGGCGATCGCCATCGGAGTGTTCTGAAAGAACCGCATGAAGCGCACTTCGGCGGCGCGTTGCGGGTCGCTGCCCTCGTCTCGCGCACGGTTGAGCGCCAGCGTGCGCGAGGGGCCGGGCGTTCCATCGGTCCCGAACGCAACTTTATGGAAGAGCCGCACCGGTACGGGCTTGCCTCCGCGGGTCTTGAGGTCAAGGTCGAGAACCTCGGTCTTCACCTCACCTGGCGCTGCATTCAACGTTGTCAGCAGTGCCGCGCCCTCACCCGCAATGATGTTCCCGAGCCTCAGCGAGCCGGCGCCGACCTGAGCGAGGTCGTGATCGAGCCAGGCCGCGAGTGTCGCGTTCAGGTAGACAATGTCACCACCGGCATCGACCGAAAAGAACCCGGCTGGCGCGTGATCGAGATAGTCGATGGCGTGCTGCAGTTCCTGGAACACGTTCTCCTGGCGCTCGCGTTCGCGTGTGACGTCGGCGATCGACCATACCGTCATGCGCGCGTCGCGCCGTTTCTCGCCGAGCGGGCGTACGCGCATACGAAACCAGCGGCCACCCTCGCCGGCCGCCCCGGTAATCCGCACTTCTTCCTGCAGCCGGCGGCCCTCACGCGCGGCCTTGAGCAAACGGTAGATCGACTCGGACACGTCGGGATCGCCGATGAACACCCGTTCGATGGGCCTCACATCGTTTATGCCGGTCGCGCCGGTCAGATCGAGATAGGTGGCGTTTGCATAAAACACGCGGCCCACATGATCGGTGACCAGGATGCCATCGAAGGCCCCGTCGACCACCGCTTTGAGCAAGGGATTGGCCTGGTCCCTGCCGCCAAATCTCACGATACCGGCAGCCGCGGCGAACAGGGCAAAAACGCCGATGGTCCCAAGCACCGCTAACAGGGTCAGGACATAGGCTTCCACATAGTCGCGGCCGACATAGACCAGCCCGCCAGCGGCCGCGATCAGGGCTGCCGCAACCGCCAACACCAGAGTGATCGAACCGCTGCGCGGCGCGCTCTGACTCTTGTCAAAAGCCTTGCGTTCGTGCCCTTGGGCACGACCCCGCAACAAGGTTGCCGGATCCTGACTTGCCATAGTCCCTGAGTGCCTTAAGCCGCCCTATTGGCGCAAGAGCCAGCCCCGGCGAAGCCTTGGGATAATTACCCTTGTCAGCGCCTGCCCAACACCGTCCGCCGCAGCCGCATGACATAGCCGATCACCTCGGCGACTGCCTTGTAGTGCTCAGGCGGGATTTTCTGGTCGATCTCGACCGTAGCATGGAGGGCGCGGGCCAGCGGTGGATTTTCCACGATGGGAACCGAATGTTTGTCGGCAACCTCCCTGATCTTCAGGGCGAGCGCGTCGACGCCCTTGGCGACGCAGACCGGCGCGTCCATGCCCCGTTCGTATTCCAGCGCGATCGCGTAGTGCGTCGGGTTGGTGATGACCACCGCGGCTTTCGGGACTGCCGCCATCATGCGCCGACGCATGCGGACCTGCCGAACCTGCTTCATCTTGCCTTTAATAGCCGGATCGCCCTCACTCTGTTTGAATTCTTCTTTCAACTCTCGCAGCGTCATTCTCTGACGCTCGTGCCATTGCCGATATTGGAAAAGATAGTCGGCTGCTGCGACGATCGCGAGCATGGCGACCACCGCGCCCAGCAGCTTGAGCGAAAGAGACAGACACATCGGGACGATCACTGACGCATCGCTATGCGTCAACGCCTCGAGCTTTTCCCGCTCCGGCCACATCAGCGTCGTGAGCACGGCACCAATCAGCACCAGCTTGACCAGGCCCTTGGCCAGATTGGCGAGCGCCTGTTTGGAAAATATTCGCTTGAGACCGGCGGCCGGCGAAATTTTGGAAAGCTTGGGCGTCAGTACCTCGAACGACCAGACCAGACGGTGCTGGATAATATTGCCGCCGAGGGCCGCCAACATCAGCACCAGAAAAGGAATGGCGACGGTCGCAATCATCTCGCTGCCGATTTTCTGAAACAGCCGCGGCAAAGCGGGACCATCGACACTGATGCTGTAGGAATTGGCGATAAGCCCGCGCATCATCGTCGTCAGGTCTTTGCTCATCGAGCCGGAGAACGCCATCAATACGAGTGCAGCACCTGCAATGACGAACCAGGTGTTGACTTCCTGACTCTTGACCACGTCGCCGCGTTTGAGTGCTTCCTCGAGTCGCTTTTGCGTCGGTTCTTCTGTCTTGTCGGTTTCGTTGGAGTCCTCCGCCATGCGCGTTCTTCAACTGCCCTGCGCAAGGTCGGCAAGCACGCCTTCGAGGTAGCCGACAAAGGTTCCCATCATTGCGCCGATCACCAGCACCAGCAGCAGCAACCCGAGCAGGATCGACAGCGGCAGGCCAATGAAGAAGACCTGCATTTGCGGCATCAGCCGCGACAGCACGCCGAGCCCGAGATTGAACAGCAGCCCGAAGACCAGAAACGGCGCCGAGAGCTGAACGCCGATGCGGAACGCCGTCGTGATGACTCGTGTCACGTGTTGCGCCGCGTCGCCCATGAGAGGCAACTCACCCGGCGCGAAGATCGAGTAGCTGTCATTCATCGCCACGATCACCAGGTGGTGCAGATCGGTGGCAAACACCAGCGCGACACCAAGCACGGTCAGAAAATTTCCGACCAGCGCGCCTTGTTCGTTCTGGGTCGGATCGACAGCCGTGACGAAGCCCAGACCCAGTTGTTGCGCGACGATGGTTCCGGTCACTTGCAGTGCCGAAATCGCCAATCGTGCGGTGAAGCCCAGTACCGCGCCGACGATCAACTCCTGGAAGAGCAGAATCAGCACCGGCCCGAACGTCTTGAGATCGACTGCATAGGCCTTCTGGTGTGCAGGGAGCAGAATTGCGGTCAGCACCAGCGCGATGGTGAGACGCACCCGAGACGGGACGCTCAGTTCGCCGACACCCGGCAGCAGCATGACCATGGCGCCCACGCGCGCAAAAGTCAGCAGGAATGCGGTTGCCAGGGCCGGCAGGAATGAGATGTCGATCCGCATGGTTGGGCTAGCCGCTGATGATGCGCGCCACGATCCGCATCATTTCGGCATGCATTTTCTCCGCCATGAAAGGCAACGCGACCAGCAATGAAATGAAGACCGCCAGTATCTTCGGCACAAAGGCGATGGTCATTTCCTGAATTTGCGTGAGCGCCTGAAGGAGAGAAATTGCGACGCCGACAGCCAATCCGACCAGCATTACCGGACTCACGACAACGATAAGCGTGAAGATCGCATCGCGGGAAACATCGAGGACTTCCGGACCGGTCATGTCGATCAATACCTAGATCGGCATTTTCATGATGTCTTCATAGGCCGCGATGACGCGGTCGCGCACGGCAACGACGGCATCAATAGCAACCTCGGTTTCAGAGACGGCAGTGACGACGTCGACGATATTGGCCTTGCCATTGGCTGCGGCCTGGGTCTGTGCATCGGACTTGCGGCCCATTTCGGCGACCGAGCCGATCGCGTCCTTGAGCACGGTGGCAAAACTTGCGCCGCCAGCGGCATCGCCCGCCGGTTGGCGGGCAAGCGCGAGCGAATTGGCATCGGATGCGATACGCGCAACGCTGGCATAAGCGCTTGCGGCAGCGAGTGGTGTGGCCATGGTCTACGCCTTTCAGGCTTTGAGGATGTCGATGGTGCGCTGAATCATCCGCCGCGTGGCGGTGATCACGTTGATGTTGGCTTCGTAGGAGCGCTGGGCGTCGCGCATGTCGGTCATTTCGATGACCGGATTGACATTGGGGTACTTGACGTTGCCGTTGACGTCGGCAGCGGGGTGGCCCGGTTCGTATTTCAGGCGGAAGTCCGAGCTATCGGTTTGTACCTTGCCGAGTTCGACCACCTTGGTGTCGAGCGTGCGATCGAGTTCGCTGCGAAAGGTCGGGATCTTGCGGCGGTAAGGATCCGCGCCGGGCCGCTGCGGCGTTGAGTCGGCATTGGCGATGTTTTCCGAAATGATGCGCATGCGCCCGGCTTGCGCACGCAAGCCGGAAGCTGCGATCGACAGCGTCTTGACGAAATCCATCGTTGTCCTCCGCCGTCCCTATGTCCGCTTACCGCTTGCCAAGCGCGGTCTTGATGAGATTGAGGCTGCGTGTGTAGAGGGCCGTCGCCGCCTGGAAATCCATCTGGTTGGTGGCAACTTTCATCATTTCTTCCTCGAGGTTCACCGCATTGCCGGCCGGGCGCACTTCGAAGGTGCGAGAATTGGAATTCCGGTAAGGCGATTGGCTCAGACCGACGCCCTGGATATGGCTATCCGCGGTGAGCGAGAGCGAAACGGGCGTGAGCGCGCCCAAACTGGACCCCGGCGCGTTATCGAACTGCAACGGCGCGAGATCGCGCGCATGGAATTTTGGCGTGTCGGAATTGGCGACGTTTTCAGCCAGAACCTTTTGCCGCGCCTGCGCCCAATCAAGGCGCGTGCGGAGCATGGAAAGAATCGGAATGTCAGTAATGGCCATCGCCGGGTCCCAAAAATCGCTCCCCACCGCAACACCGTCGCGCTAGGCAGACTTTGCCGACGGTATGGTTAACGGCGGGTAAAAAGCCGATGCGAGAACGAGTTGCGGGGCTCGGAATTGGCAAACTGGAGGGCTCGAAATGCCCAGCGACAGCAAAATGCCACTTTATTTGTTAATACTCTGTTAGTATTGAGGGCGGCAAATTGTGCCTGGCCGCGTTAACCATTCGGGCGATTCTCGCCCGATGAGTCGTCGCATGAAGAACGGAGCGCATTGATGTTCGAGAGCTTGTTCGGCTCGGAGATGCCGCTGGCTGCCCGGTTCTTCATCGCCTTCCTGATCGTGCTGGCGCTGATCGGATTGACCGCATGGCTGGTGCGGCGTTTCGGCTCAAGCCGGCTCGGAACGGCGAGCCGCGGACGTCAACCACGGCTCGCGGTGATCGATGCCGCAACGGTCGATGGACGCCGGCGCCTGGTCCTGATTCGCCGCGACAACATCGAACATCTTCTGATGATCGGCGGGCCCACCGATCTGGTGGTGGAACCGAATATCGTGCGTGCAGTTTCGACGCGTGATGTCGCGCGCGAGCCCTCGCGCGCCACTCCTGCTGAATCCCCCGCACGACCTGCCGCGACACTTGAGAACGGCTGGCCGTTGCAGCCGGCGGGCGAGCCTGCCCCCTCGGCGGCAGCCCGGCCCTACCGCTCCGCTCCGACCGAAGAACCCTGGCTGGCGCCGGAGCCAGGCGCGCGTGCGCGTCCTGCTGACAGCCTTACCGGTTTGGCCGCAGAATTGTCGACGCGTCTGAATTCACCCGAGCATGGATCGCCATCGCGCGCCGAACCGGCTCAGCGTGCGCCGGCAGCAATGCCAGAGGCGGCTCCAGCGCAAGCCGACCACAATCTCGCAGAAATGGCGCAGCAGCTTGAAGCTGCGCTGCGCCGCGCGCCCTCGCCTGAAGGCCGGCCCCCGGTCACCGATCCGCTGGCGGCGCAATTGAGTGGCAGTGTGACGGCGCGCCCCGCGCGCGACCTCAGGGCGCGTGTTGAGCCGAAATTCGAGGCAAAGCCGGAGTCGAAGTTCGAACCCAAGGCTGAGTCCAAAACCGAGCACAAGGCTGAGCACAAGACTGAGCACAAGGCCGAGCCCAAGTTCGACGCGAAGCCCGAGTCACGTGACCCCGCGACGCCCGGCAAGAATCTCTACGAAAATCTCGAAGAGGAGATGGCCAGCTTGCTGGGCCGTCCACCAGGAAAAACGTGATAGCCGCTTCCGACCGCCGTGTTCGTCTTGTGACGGTGGCGGTCGGGGTAGCAGGGATCCTCCTCGTAGCGATGGCGCCGGCCGCCGCTCAGGACATCAGCGTCAACTTCGGACAGGGCAACGGCTTGACCGAGCGCGTGATCCAGATGATCGCGCTGCTGACCGTTTTGTCGCTGGCGCCCTCCATCCTCGTCATGATGACGTCGTTCACGCGCATCGTCGTGGTGCTGTCGCTGCTCCGTACTGCGCTAGGCACCGCGACAGCACCGCCCAACGCCGTCATCGTATCGCTGGCGCTCTTCCTGACCGCATTCGTGATGGGCCCTGCTCTGCAACGCGCTTATGACACAGGCATCAAGCCGCTCGTGGCCAATGAAATCACCGCCGAGCAGGCCTTCGAACGCGGCTCACAGCCGCTGCGCGCTTTCATGCAGAAGAACGTGCGCGAGAAGGACCTCAAACTCTTCTCCGACATGGCCAAGGAAGCCGAACCGGCCAAGCCTGAGGACCTTTCGCTGCGCGTGCTGGTGCCGGCCTTCATGATTTCCGAGCTCAAGCGCGCTTTCGAAATCGGCTTCTTGTTGTTCTTGCCATTTCTCATCATCGATCTCGTGGTGGCCTCGGTGCTGATGTCGATGGGCATGATGATGTTGCCGCCAGTCGTCGTATCGCTGCCGTTCAAGCTGATCTTCTTCGTGCTGGTGGACGGCTGGAGCCTGGTCGCCGGCTCGCTGATCCAGAGCTACGGCGGAGGCTAGGCGCAATACGCGTTCTGCCCAGCTATACTTCTCAGTCGAGCCAAAATTGCCCTAGCGATTGCCACCAAAAAAGGAGGCGTCAGATGGCTATTCCACAGCGTGGGACAGAAACGTCCTTGTCGGAATTCCTGAAAGCGACAATCGCAGGCGGAATGCTGTTTCTTTTGCCGCTGGTCCTGGTCGCGCTGCTTCTCGGACACGCGATGAAACTTGCCGGAAAGGTGGCACATCCGATTTCGGAAATCCTCGCCCTCGACAAGATGATCGGCCCAGCCGGGGAGGAGGCGCTCGCCGTCGTGATGTTGCTGGTCATTTCAATCGCGGCCGGCCTTATTGCCCGCACGGTCACGGGCAGATCGATCATGCGCTGGTCTGAAAATTCTTTTTTTGGCGGCCTTCCACAATACCGAATGGTGAAAACCATGGCCGAGGGCTTTGCCCAGATTGAGAGCGCTGAAGACCTGAAACCGGTTCTCGTCAGCATCGAGGAAGGATGGCAAATCGGCTATTTGCTCGAGCAGCTTCACGATGGCTGGGTTGCCGTGTTCCTGCCGCAGGCGCCGACGCCGATGTCGGGCAATGTGATGTATCTGCCGAGCGAGCGCGTGCGGCCGTTGACGATCACGATGGTGGAGGCGATGTCGATCGTAAAACGCATGGGCATCGGTTCGAGCAAGGCCCTGCGCGCCACCGATCTTGCGCTGCCCATGAGTGCTTAGAGATCAGATGATCGCGTGACGGATCTTGGCCGACACCCATTCACTGACGATCACGGTGCCGATGATGACCAGCAGGATCAGCGAGACCTGCGTCCAGTACAGCTGCGTAATCGCGGCATTGAGTTCGAGACCAATGCCGCCCGCGCCGACAAGACCCAGAACGGTCGACTCGCGGATATTGATGTCCCAGCGGAACACCGAAATGCCGGCAAAAGCGGGCAGCACCTGTGGCACGATCCCGTAAGCCGTCACCTGCCCTCTGGAGGCGCCAGTTGCGCGCACGGCCTCAACCTGCCCTTCGTCGATCTCCTCGATAGCCTCGTAAAGCAGCTTGGCGCAGAAGCCGATCGAACGCAGTGCAATTGCAATGATGCCCGCGAACACGCCGGGGCCGATAATCGTCACCAGCATCAACGCCCAGATCAGCGCATTGATCGAGCGCGACGATACGATGATGAACAGGGCGATCGGCCGCACCACACTGACGCTTGGCGTGGTGTTGCGCGCGGCGCAGTAGGCTACCGGGATGGCGAGTACCACGGCGACGAGCGTGCCGATGGTGGCGATATTGAGGGTGTCCCAGATCGGCCGACCGAGCACGCGAATGTAAAGCCAGTCGGGGGGCACCATACGCACGGCAAGGTCGCCGGCCTGCTGCGGTGCGTCCCAGACGAAGGCCCAGATGGTCTTGTCGGAAATGAACTGGAAACAGCCGACGAACAGGGCAACGGCGAACAGCCAGGCCGCCCAGACCAGCAACTGGGTGCGACGGTCGCGCCGCCGCCAGGTCCGCGCCCCTGCTGCGATCGTGGTCATTACTGCACCCAACGCCGCAAATAACCGGAACCGTATTCACACAACATGACGATGGCGATAATCACGATGATGATGGCGGCCGCTGAATCGAATTCGTAGCGATCAAACGCAGTGTTGAGCGTCGCCCCGATGCCACCGCCTCCGACAATGCCGATCACCGCGGATTCACGGAAATTGATGTCGAAGCGATAGAGGCCGAGGCCGATCATGCGCGGCATCACCTGCGGCTGGACCCCGTAGTTGATCCACTGCAGCCAGCTTGCGCCCGATGCGCGGACGGCTTCCGCCTGGCCCGCATCCATATCCTCGATATCTTCCGCGAGCAGCTTGCCGTAAAAGCCAATGGTGGCAAATGAAAGCGTCACGAAGCCTGCAAATGGGCCGAAGCCGAACAGCTTCACGAAAAAGATCGCGAGAATGATTTCCTGGAAACTACGCGAGACAGCAAGTACGGCGCGGCAGAAATAATAGACAGGGGCCGGCGCGATGTTCTTTGCTGCCCCAATCCCGACCGGAATTGAGAGCGCAATGCCGACCACGGTCGAAACAACCGTCATCCACAGGCTTTCCGCGATGCCTTCGGCGATTTCGTCCCAGCGGCTGACAAAATCCGGCGGGAAAAATGCCTTCAGAAATGCAGCGCCTCGCGGCAATCCTTCCCATACGCGCGTCCAGTTCACCGGTGTCGTCTGGAATACCAGCGCAAGATAGACGACGGCTGCGACGACAAGCGCCCAGCGAAGCCAGGCCGACCTGATCAGCGGCGGCTTTTTCCATTGACGGGGCGTGGTGACGGCAACACTCACGTCATTCCCGCCAATCGGTTGCGATCCGGGCGCGGCGGCTCGAAAGGCACCACATTATCCTCGTCCGCCTCGCCTGCTTGTTCGTCGACCTTGCGGATCGTCGCCGACCAGTCCTCCTCGCCATAGATCGATGTAAGCACGGCAGGTGTCAGCTTGTCGGGCGGACCGTCATAGACGATCTCGCCAAGGCGTAAGCCAACGATGCGCTCGGCAAACATCTGCGCCAGCATGACATCATGTATATTGATGATCGCCGACAGCTTGCGCTCGCTACAGAGTTCGGTGATCAGGCGCATGATCTGCCGTGACGTTTTTGGGTCGAGCGAAGCGGTCGGTTCATCCACCAGCAGCAATTCGGGATCTTGAATCAATGCCCGGCAGATGCCGACGCGCTGGCGCTGCCCGCCCGAAAGCTCATCTGCGCGTTTGTCGGCCATGTGGTCGAGGCCGACCCGTTCGAGCAGGCGGAACGCTTCGTCGATATCGGATTGCGGAAAACGCCTCAGCCAGCTTTGCCAGAAGCCGACATAGCCGAGGCGGCCGGTGAGAACGTTCTCCATCACCGAGAGCCGCTCCACCAGCGCATATTCCTGGAAGATCATGCCCATGCGCCGCCGCACGCGCCGCAATTCGGCGCTGCCGAGTTTGACGATGTCGACGTCGTTGAGCGTGATCGACCCCGAGGTCGGCTCCACCAGGCGATTGATGCAGCGGATCACGGTGGATTTTCCGGCACCGGAAGGCCCGATCAGCGCCATCACCTGGCCGTCGGGCACATCGATATCGATGCCCTTGAGCGCAAGGTCGCCGGTGCGATAGCGCTTGGTCAGACCTTTGATGCGCAGCATGCGAGTCCCCTCCGGCCGCGCGTCTTACTTGCAGCTGTATTTCACACCGCTCGCCGCGTCGATCTTGCGGATGACGCTCCAATCTTTCTTGTAGGTGATCGGAACAAATTTATCCTGGCCCTTGAACTCGGCCTGGAGCGATGAGCCTTCCCACGGGAAGGTGAAGAAGGCTTCCTTGATCTTGGCTTGCAAGGCCGGATCAAGATTGTGCGCAATGCCATAGCCGGTGGTCGGGAAAGTTTCCGATTTGTAGATCGTCCGGATTTTCGCCTTGTCGACGACGTTGCGTTCGAACATGCGGAACATCACTTCGTTGGCGATCGCGGCCGCGTCATAGTCCTTATTGGCGACGCCAAGCACTGAGTTGTCATGCTTGCCGGAGAACACTGGCTCATAGTCACGCTTCGCGATCAAATTGAATTCCGATTCAAGCAGCGCCGAGGGCGCCTTAAATCCGGAATTCGAGGTCGGTGCAGTGAACGCAAGCTTCTTGCCCTTGATATCGGCCGGCGTCTTGATGGCGCTGTCGGCTGGCACAATGATCTCCATTTCGTAGCCGAAAGCGCCGTCCTTGCCGGCCATGATGGCGAAAGGCACGAAGCCCGCACAATTCACCGCAATCGGATTGGCGCCGGTATTGAAGCCCGCAATGTGAAGGCGGCCGGAGCGCATCGCTTCAATTTCAGCCGCGTTCGATTGCACCGGAAAGAATATGACCTTTTTGCCGGTGACTTTCTCCATATGCTTGATGAAGCCATCCCACACTTTGGTGTAGACGGCCGGATCTTCGACGGGCGTATAGGCAAAAATCAGCGTTGAAGGGTTGACGGTCTGCGCAGGGGTATCTGCCACCAGGTCGCCGTCGCGATCGCAATAGGCCTTGTCGAGATCGCCGCGCGGACAATCCTGCGCGCGGGACACACCAGCCAAGCCGGCGCCGATGATGAGAGCCGCGAATACGCTCGCAATGACATTGACCCGTCTTGCCATGGTTTCTCCCCTTGTCGCGTGTTTGTTACACGCGAGCTTAGCCCAGGTTCCCGAGAAGCGAAATTGCGGCCTGACCGAAAACAGGCACCTCGAAATGTCCCCTGAAGTCCTTATGATCCCGGCCCGGGGTGAGTCGTGGTTTTTTGCAATCTGAAAAGGAGCAGCCGATGGAACCGGTCCGTTCTACAGGCTCGCATGGCATTGCGCTCATCCTGCTCGTTCTCGTCATGCTCACCGGCCTCCCCGTCGCTGTATGGCTCGACCTGCGCAACCTGTCGGAGAGCTCGCTGCTTCGTCAGGCGAAGGACCTCAATTCGGTCGTCAGCAGCGTACGCGGCTACTACGCCAGCAACGTCGTCGGCCGCGTGCTGGCCTCGCCGGGCGAAACGAAAGTCGTGCACAACTATGAGAGCATCCCGGGCGCCATACCGATCCCCGCGACACTTTCGCTCGAACTTGGACGCGTGATCAGCGAGCAACAGGAGAACATCACTTACCGGTTCGTCTCGGATTTTCCCTTCAAGAATCGTGCACCGCACGTCCTCGATGGTTTCGAGACCGGCGCACTCGCCGACTTGCGCAATCATGTGAATCAGCAATTGACCGATGTGTCGGCGTCGGTCTTCAGCGACCGCGTCCGTCTCGTTGCGCCGGTGATCATGGGTGCGGCGTGCGTGACCTGCCACAACTCCCATCCGGAAAGCCCAAAGCGCGACTGGAAGGTCGGCGATGTCCGTGGCATCCAGGAAATTACTATCACCCAGCCGATTGCGGCCAACCTGCTTTCATTCAAATATTTGCTGGCTTATTTCGTCTTCATGGCCGCATCCGGAATCACTTTTATCGGTGTGCAGCGGCGCCAGGCGGCGACAATTCGCGGCATGAACCGCGAGCTTGAGACTGCGAATGACTTCCTCGCGCAACTATCGATGAAAATCTCGCGCTACCTTTCGCCGCAAATCTACAAGAGCATCTTCAGCGGCCAGAAGGACGTGACGATTCATACCGAGCGCAAGAAGCTCACGATCTTCTTTTCTGACATTAAGGACTTCACCGCGACCACGGAACGTCTGCAACCGGAACAGGTCACGTCGTTGCTCAATGAGTATTTTACCGAGATGTCGAACATCGCCCTCAAACATGGCGGCACGATCGACAAATTCGTCGGCGATGCCATCCTGATCTTCTTTGGCGATCCGGAATCCAAAGGTGAAGCGGAAGACGCCAAGGCTTGCCTGCACATGGCGGCCGACATGCAGCATCGGCTCGCTGAACTCAACGTGAAATGGCGCAACGAGGGCGTCGAGCACCCGTTCCGTGTCCGAATGGGCATCAACACCGGCTATTGCAATGTCGGTAATTTCGGAAGTGCCGACCGCATGGACTATACGATCATCGGGGCCGAGGCCAACCTGGCGGCGCGCCTGCAATCAATTGCCGAACCGGGCCACATCGTTATCAGCTACGAAACCTATGCTCTGGTGCGCGACATCCTCGTCGCGCACGCTTTGCCGCCGATTACGATGAAAGGGATCAGCCGCGAAGTCGTCCCTTATGCGGTCGAGGGCATGCTCGATGCGATGGGGCAAACGGTGGAGATCTTTAGCGAACACACGACGGGGCTCGATTTCTATCTCGACCCCAGCATGGTCAACGTGGGTTCTGCGGAGCGGATCCGCACGCTGTTGCAGAAAGCAATCGCTGCACTCGACCGCTCTGGCCGGCGTCCGGTAACGCCGGCGGAGTGATCAATGAGGGGTTTAACTCTGCATGCCCCAGCGGCCGATGGTCCTCGTCTCGATCAGTCTGAACACGACGTTTTCGATAAAAAGACCGATGAGAATGATCGAAAGCAGTCCGGCAAAAACCTCCGGAATATTGAGCTGATTCTTCGCCTCAAAAATATACCAGCCCAGTCCGCCCTGCCCTGACGTGGTGCCGAAGACAAGCTCGGCGGCGATCAACGTGCGCCAGGCGAACGCCCAGCCGATCTTGAGGCCGGCCAGAATGCTTGGAAACGCCGCAGGAATAAGAATCTTCGCCACAAAGCCGATCCCGCGCAATCCGTAATTCTGACCGACCATGCGATGCGTGGTGGATACGCTGCGAAAGCCGGCATGTGTGTTGAGCGCGACAGCCCACAGCACGGAGTGAACCAGCACGAAAATCAAGCTTCCCGTCCCCAGCCCGAACCAGATCAGCGCAAGCGGCAACAACGCGATGGCCGGCAGCGGATTGAACATGGCCGTCATCGTTTCGAGAAAATCGTTTCCGAGCCGCGTGTTGATGGCAAGAAAAGTCAGGACTGCGGCGATGAAGACGCCGGTCGCAAATCCCATCAGAAGCACTTTGATCGAAAGCAGTGCGCGCGTGAGGATTACGCCAGAAGCGATGCCCTGCACGAGCGCGCGAACCGTGGCACTAAAGGTTGGCACCAGCAGCTCATTGTCGAGCCAGCGCGCATAAACCTCCCAGCACACGGCGATGACGATCAGTACAAACAGCTTGCGCAACCAGTTCTGATTATAGAGCCGTTCGAAAATCGTCAGCGGTTTCTGCACGATCCCGAATTTTTCCTGGCTCATCGGCTCGCGGTAAATCTCTGGCCGGAGGGCGGCATCAGTCATGGCGCGTGTCCTCGATCTCGTCGGCAAACAACATAGCGTGAATCTTCTGACCCAGTTCCGCGCTGGCCGCCGTCTCGCCCTTGCCGCGCGGCACGCTGTTGATCTCGGCCTTGACCTGGCCGGGATGCGGCGTGAGCAGAAGAATGCGATTTCCGATCTTCACCGCTTCCGGAATCGAATGCGTGACAAAGATCACTGTGAACTTGATTTCGTCCCAGAGCGCGAGCAGCTCGTCCTGCATGCGCACACGGGTGAGTGCATCGAGCGCGGCGAAGGGCTCGTCCATCAGCAGCACGTCCGGCTCCATCGCCATGCCACGCGCGATGGCGACGCGTTGCTTCATGCCGCCGGACAAGGTGTGCGGATAGCTATTGGCAAATTTGGCGAGATTGACTTTCGCGATGAGACCAAGCGCCTTTTCACGGGCAGCGCTCCGCTCGTATTTCCCGCTTGTGACAAGCGGAAACATCACGTTCTGCAGCACGGTCTTCCATGGCAGCAGTTGATCGAACTCCTGAAAGACCATCATGCGGTCGGGGCCGGGCCTGCTGACCTCACGGCCATTCAGGTGAATGCTGCCTTCGGTGGGATGCATATATCCACCGATCGCCTTCAGCAGGGTCGACTTTCCACATCCGGACGGGCCCAGCAGAACGAAGCGATCCGAACGGAGCACATTGAAATCGACGCGATAGGTCGCTGTGACCAGGTGATCGCTCGTCTTGTACTGCAGCGTGACGCCGCGAACGTCGACGACCGGCGTGTTGTTTCCGGCGCTGGTCATGATCAACCCTGCAGGCTCTTTTCGTCTGTATCGAGCGTCAGGCCCAGAATAAGGTAGCTCCAGGATTTTCCGTGCGAATCGAGGTTGAGCGACGCGTTCACGCCGCCCTCCAGCGCCTCGCCCATCACCAGATTGAGCCCGTGCAGATGTTCAACGACATAGCGTGTCACCGTCCCCCGCACCAATCGCGGAAATTCTCGTTTGATCCGCTCCGGCGTGACGCTGCGCTTGAGGAGCTCGAAATCCTCCGGGTCGTAAACCCAGATATTCACGTTGGACGTATTTCCTTTGTCGCCGGCGCGTGCATGCGCGATGTCGCGCACGAAAAGCCGCTGGTTGCGTCCGTGGTTAATCACGTCACCAAAATCTCGAATGTTGGTTTCACCAGACCGCGGTCAATCAGAACGGATTTGGTTTCGACCGCGGGTGTGATGACGCCGCGGTAACCGCCGCCGCCTGCCGGACCACAGCACAAAAGCGATTCAACCTCCCAAAGCATCAGGTCGGCCTGCTCACGCTCGGTCGTGCGCAAGGCGACATGCAGCCTGACGTCCTCGCTGTCCGTACGTGTCTTTCCGGCCGTGGCGAAAAGCGATCCGGCGCCGATCAAATCGATCCTGACAGGTGAGCTGATCCTGTGAGTTTCTTTCAGCCTCGTCTCGACGATCCCGGCGGCGAGACGTCCGCGCTCGCCGGCGGCCGGGCCGGCATAGCTTACGCCCGCCTCGGCCAGCACTCCTGCATCAAAACCAACCGTGACCTTGAGTTTCTCGGGCCGTGCACGACCGGCGGCGCCTTCCACCCGGACGCGATCTTCGCCAAGGTTCTTGACCATCACCCGGCTGAAATCCGCGGTAACATCCGGCGTGAGGTAACTCGCCGGATCATGCACCTCGTAAAGAAGCTGCTCCTTCACGGTGGCTTCGTTCACGCGTCCGCCGGTCTCCGGCAGCTTTGTGATCACGGCACTCCCGTCAGCGGAAACCTCGGCAATCGGATAACCGCAGTCCGCGAGATCCGGCACATCCTTGATGCCTGGATCGGCGAAATAGCCCCCGGTGATCTGCATTCCACATTCCATCAGATGGCCGACCAGCGTGCCGGCACCCAGCTTCGCAAGCTCGGAGTCTTGCCAGCCGTAGTGCCGCATCAGCGGCGCAAGATACATTGACGGATCGGCCAGGCGGCCGCCGATCACAATATCCGCGCCTGCCTCGAGCGCCGGCATGATCGCGTCAGCGCCAAGATAGGCATTCATCCCGACGACAGGGCGCCCGATGTCGGCCAGCGTCCCGGGTTCATCCATGAACGGCTGATCGGGCTGAACAAGCTTGGTGACATCGTCACCCTCGATGCAGGCGATCTTCAGTCCGGAAATCCCGAGCGTGCGCGCAACGTCGCGCGTGCGCTCTGCGGCCGCACGCGGATTGGCGGCGCCCATATTGGTGATGATCACGGTTCCGGATGCACGGCACGCCGGCAGCAAAGCGCGCATGCGGCGTTCGAGAAGAGCGTTATAGCCACGACGTGGATCGGCCATCCGGTCGCGATGGGCGAAAGCAACAGTGCGCTCGCCAAGGCATTCGAGCACCATCACATGGAGTTGGCCGCGCTTCGCCAGATCGACGGCCGGATCGAGGCGATCCGCGGAAAAGCCCGCGCCAGTCCCGATCCGGAATGTGCCGTTTGCTTTGGCCATAAAGCGGCTTGCGGTAAATCAGTCGCCCTTCAATCCGGGGATATCGCCGAAGAACAGATCGTCGATCGTGGCGGGCGCCTGTTTGATCGAGCCGATCTTTGCCATGAACTGCGCTGTCGCAAAAACTTTTTGTGGCTGCAGCGTGAACGCATAATCCTTGTCACTGATCATCGCGTTGATGTCATCGACCGTGTTTTTGGTATCGTTGGCTGCTTCAAGATAAAATTTCGCGGCGGCACGCTTGTCCTTGTTGATCGTATCAATTGCTTCCTTTTCCGCATCGATGAAAGCGCGATACACTTTCGGATTGGCCTCGCGGAACTTGCTGCTGGTCGTAATCACCAGCGCCGTTGCGGGCCCGCCGAGAATGTCATAGCTGGTCGTGATGAGATGCGCGCCTGGCGCCTTTATTTCCTGCTCGTAGAATGGCGAAGTTGAAAAGTGCGCGTTGACGCCCGCTGTGTTGTTGATGAAAGCGAGCGTGGCATCCGGGTGCGACAGCGACACGGTAAGCGGGTCGAGTTGCGTGTAGTTATTCTGGCCAAACGCAGCGGCAGCGGCCATTTGCAACATGATCGCTTGCGTCGAAATCTTCACCGATGGCACCGCGATCTTGTCCTTGTCGCTGAGATCCTTGATGCCTTTCACGGCGGGATTGCGCGTCACAAGATAAAGCGGATAGGTCGTCATCGCCGACACGCCCTTGATCTGGCCGCGTGTCTTGTCCCAGAGCGTGATGAGCGATGGCGCGCCCTGCGCGGCGAAATGCAGCGCTCCTGAAATCAGCCCGTCATTCATAGCCGAGGGGCCGGCGACTTTAGCCCACGACACCTTGGTGACCGGAAGGCCGGCCGCCGCGGCGTGCTTTTCGATGAGCTGATTTTTCTCCATCATCATCAACGGGAGAAAACTGACGCCGTACTGCTGCGCGACGGTGATCTCGCTGACTTCAGCCCTGGCGCCGCCTGTAAAAACGGCCGTTACAGCGAAGGCGCATGCAAGCGCGCGAAAGGTACGGGTCATGGACGCTCTCCCGAGGTTTTTTCGCCGGACATTCCGGCGCTTTTTTATTGCGCAAGAGGATACGGGAGGAAGTCAGGTCGGCCAAGGGTGGCAAAGGGCGGCAAGTGTGGGCAAGGAATGACCAAGAGTGACCAGGAGTGACCGGGAGCGGTTTAGGCGCGCCCTCACCTGGCACGGTCCGCGTCATATTCATCCGAACAGAATGGCCCGCCCTGAAAGCGGTCGCCGATGGGGTCGGCAGGTAGCTTTGCCTGCGCGGCCATCGCTTCCTCGCGGAAGTCCTCCGAGCGAAATTGCGGGCGGTAGCCGAAACGCCTGGCATTGCTGTTGTCCCACCACCCGGCTTCGTTGTCGGATGCGCCGTAAAAAATCTCGAATCGGATATCGGGGTGCTCAAGTCCGATGCGTACGAGTTGCGTCAGGTCCTCCGGTTTGACCCAGATCGACAGCCGCCGCTTGTCGAGCGGTTTATCACCCACATTGCCGATACGAATGCAGGTTACCTGCAGCCCATGTTTGTCGGCATAGAGCGCACCGACCGCTTCGCCGAACGCCTTGCTCACCCCGTAGCGGCTGTCCGGCCGCACAGTCACGTCCACCCCGATTTTCTGATCCCGCCGATAGAATCCGACAGCGTGATTGGACGATGCGAAGACGACACGCTTGACGCCGGAGCGGTATGCAGCCTCGAACAGATTGTAGCAGCCGACGATGTTGGACTTGTGAATGGTCTCCCACGGGCCTTCGACCGAATAGCCACCGAGATGCACGATACCATCGATGCCGGCGGTGATTTGTCTGGTCTGCTCATAATCGCCGAGATCGGCGGCGACAAATTCGTCGTCGGCCCCCAGATCGGCGGGCGTACGGATATCACTGACGCGGAGCGAATAGACGCCTTTGAGCAATTTGCGCAGGCGCGTTCCGACGTCGCCGGCAGCGCCGGTGATAAGGATTTTCTGCATTGGCTTCTCGTGGATCGACGCAGGGACCTGCCGAAACCTATTTTATTGCATGCTCCGCGGCCAGTTTCTGGTAGCGCTGGCGACTGTTAAGCAGATGGCGCTGCATCGCCGCGCGCGCCTGAGAGACTGCACCGGCCTGGATCGCCTGAACGATCTGCTCATGCTCCTTCTGGAAGATATCGAGTTGAATGCGGCGCTCGGCCAGATCTGCGCCCTTCCAGATCGATCGGCGCGGAATGATGAAGCGGCCGAGGTACTCCAGGAAGCGCGTGAACTGCGGATTCCCGGTAGCAGTGGCAATCGCACAATGGAACGCAAAATCTTCATCTACCGCGCTATCGCCGCTGTCGATCGCTGCCTGAATGGCACTGAATCTGTCGATGATCTTTTTGACGTGTGCCGGGGAAGCGCGTTCGGCAGCGAGGCCCGCGGCTTCGATCTCGACCCCGGTGCGGAGTTCCATGACGTTGAGCACCTCGCGGAGTGGCGAGTGCTCGTCGAAGTCGACGCGAAATGGCCGCCGCACATGATTGGCGACAAAGGCGCCCACCCCCTGGCGGGTGACCACCAAATGGTCGGCGCGCAGCGCGGCCACTGCTTCCCGAATGACGGTGCGGCTGACGCCCGTTGCGGCTATCATTTCCTGCTCAGTCGGCAGCCGCGAACCGGGCGGGAGCTTGCCGCTGGTGATGTCGGCGGTGAGCCGGGCAACCAGCTCAGCCGTAAGGCCGCGTGGCGCGTCGAGCGGCTGCAACAGCGCTAGATTTTTTGGCGATGGCTTCGTCAAAGGCTTGACATCATCCCGGAACGTCAGGTCATCATATGACCTGATGAATAACACGCACATGGGCAACGATCAATTGCTCATGAAGCGCAACGGCGATCTGGGAGGAACATACTCATGATCAAAACGAGCTTAGTAGTATCTGTAACAGCCGGCGTTCTCGTCGCCGCCGCGGCTTTTGCATCAAACGCGGCCCTTGCTCAGCAAAAATTAGTTTTGAAGGCCTCGGACGTGCACGCCGCCGGCTATCCGACCGTGGTGGCGGTCGAGAATATCGGCAAGAAACTCGAGCAAGCCACTAATGGGCGCTTGAGCGTGCAAATGTATCCGTCGATGCAGCTTGGCGGTGAGAAGGAAGCCATCGAGCAGGCCCAGGTCGGTGCCATCGCTTTCGCGCGCGTTTCCGTCGGCGCGCTCGGCCCGGTCATCGACGAGCTCAACGTGTTCAATCTACCGTATGTGTTTCGAAACACGCAGCACATGCAGAAGGTAATCGACGGCCCAATCGGCCAGGACCTGCTCGACAAGGTGACCAACAGCGGCAAAGGCCTGATCGGTCTCGCCTGGATGGATGCCGGCGCGCGCAATTTCTACAACACCAAAAGACCGATCAAGACCATGGCCGACCTCAAGGGCATGAAGGTCCGCGTCATGGGCAACCCGATGTTCGTCGACATGGCGAATTCGATGGGCGGCAACGGCGTAGCCATGGGCTACGACCAGGTGTTCAATGCGCTGCAGACCGGCGTGGTGGACGGCGCGGAGAACAATCCGCCGAGCTTCGTGTTCGACAACCACTATCAAGTAGCGAAGTTCTACACCATCGACGAGCACCTGATCGTGCCGGAGATGGTTGTGTTCTCGAAGAAGATATTCGACACGCTATCCAAGGATGAACAGGCAGCGCTGATAAAATTCTCCCACGAAGCCCAGCAAGAAGAGCGCAAGCTCTGGGACATCTATGAGAAGGAAGCGATGGACAAGGCGAAAGCCGCCGGCATCCAGATCATCCAGGTTTCCGACGCCGACAAAAAGGCGTTTCAGGACGCGGTCAAGCCGGTGTGGGACAAATACGGTCCAAAACACGCCGACATGGTCAAGCGAATTCAGGACGTGAAGTAATCGCCATTGTCAGTTGACAGGGCCGGCCGGGTTCAACAACGGGACCCGGCCGGCTTTTTGTAAGAGGCCCCGATGAAAGCACAATATATCCGCGCGATGGACGCCCTGCACCGGGGCTGCGAGATCCTGGCCGGCGCTTGTCTCGTGATCATCACACTTATCATCCCTTACGGCGTGTTCTGCCGCTACGTCCTCAACAGTGCCGCGTCCTGGCCCGAGCCGATGGCGGTGCTGCTGATGATCGTGCTGTCATTCCTATCGGCGGTGGTCTGCTATCGCGAGCATCTGCATATTGGCGTCGGTGTACTGCCTGCCTACCTCAGCGATCGAGCTAAGGCCTACCTGGGTTGGTTCCTCGAGGCGTGCATGCTCGCCACCAATTTATTCATGCTGGTGTGGGGCATTAGGCTGGTGGAGGCGACCTGGAACCAGACCATTCCAGACTTTCCGGCCATCAGCGTGGGCCTGACTTACCTGCCGATTCCGCTGGGCGGCGCGCTGACCGCGCTGCTGGTGATCGAGCGGTTCATGACGCAAAAATTCTTCGCCGAGCCTGAGGCCGAAACCGTCAGTGGGCTGACAACCGAATAGCGCTGAGGGAAACGGGTCGGGTCATGGACATCTTAGTTCTCATCGGCAGCTTCACCGTCGTCTGCCTCATGGGCATGCCGGTCGCCTATGCGTTGGGCATCGCCTCCATTCTTGGCGCGCTATACACGGGCATCCCGCTCGAGGCGGTCATGCTCAAGGTCGCCGGCGGCATGAGCGGGTTCTCGCTGCTGGCGATCCCGTTCTTCATCCTCACCGGCGCCATCATGGCGGTCGGCGGGATGGCCGAACGCCTGATCAATCTCGCGAAGGTATTCGTCGGCGCAATTCGCGGCGGTATGGCGCTGGTCAACATCGTCGCTTCGACGATGTTCGGCTGCATCTCGGGCTCCTCGGTTGCCGATACCGCCGCGGTCGGCGGTGTGATGATCCCGCAAATGATCAAAATGGGCTATCCGCGCCTGTTCGCGGTCAACGTCACGATCTCGGGCTCGTTGCAGCCGTTGCTGGTGCCGCCGTCGCACAACATGATCATCTATTCGATCGCGGCCGGTGGGACGGTTTCGGTCGCACATCTGTTCATGGCCGGAATCATTCCAGCGCTACTGCTCGGGCTGTCGCTGGTCATCCTCGTTTTGTACATCGCGCGCCGCGACAATTTTCCGAAAGGCGAGCAGATCCCGTTCAGCCAAATCGGCAAGATCGCGCTCGACGCCGTCTGGGGCATGGTCACCATCGTCATTATTCTCGGCGGCATCCTGTCCGGCGTGTTTACACCGACGGAATCCGGCGCGGTCGCGTGCGTCTACGCGTTCCTTGTGACGATGTTCGTGTATCGCGATGTCAAATGGAGCGAGATTCCGAAACTGATCGGCCGTGTCATCCGCACGGTGGGCATGGTCATGATCATGATCGGCTTCTCGATTTCATTCGGCTACATGATGGCGCTGCTGCAGGTGCCGGCGATCGCAACGAAATTCTTTATCGATATTTCCAGCGACAAGTATATGTTCCTGCTCTGGATCAACATCTTGCTGTTGCTGCTCGGCACGTTCATGGATCTGGCGCCGATGCTGTTGATCTGCACGCCGATATTCCTGCCGGTGATCAAAACCTTCGGCATCGACCCGGTGCATTTCGGCATCGTCATGATTCTCAATCTCGGCATTGGCCTGCTGACCCCGCCGGTGGGGCCGACGATGGTCGTCGGCTGCGCGATCGGAAAGGTGTCGATGGAGGCCGTCTCTAAAAGTATTATCGTCTTCTATATTCCAATGATCATTGTGCTCTTTTTGATCACGTATATCCCGGCGCTTTGTCTTTGGCTGCCACGCCTGGTGCTGGACTAAATGTTAGCGCTATTGACTGACAGATCGCGCGGCCGTCCACGTTGATGCCACAAACTGCCGTTCGCCGCACCGCGATACCTATGTCTGCAAGGCGGCACAGCACTGCCGGCAATGTGTCCTTTTGTAATGTGCGGATTACCTACCCCGCCTATGATCGTCATTGACAGCGGCTGCTGGTAGCCGGCCTCGCAGCCAGTAACATCGATATGGGATGCGCATGAGTGTTTCAGGTCGAACCGTTGTTTTCGCGCCACGCGTTCTCATCATCGAGAATGACTTTCTGATCGCGGAAATGATTCACGACATGGTTCGTGAACTTGGCTACACCGTCACGCGAACGGTGCATCGCCTTCCTTCTGCACTAAAGGAACTCAGCAAGGAAAACTTCGATGGCGCATTGGTCAATATCGGCATTGACGAACAAAAGCACGGCGTAGAACTCGCCGACATGTTGACGGAAATGCGCGTCCCCTTCGGTTTCGTAACCGGATACGGCCACTCGCTCGCCGAGCGCCATACACATGTGCCTCTTCTGCAGAAGCCGTTCACTGCGTATCAACTGCGTACCCTTCTGGAAAAACTGGTGGGACCCCCCGGGACACCGAACAACGCGTCCAACGCGGCCTGATGATCATTCCGGGGCGCTGAGATCGAATTGGGAAAAGACAAAGACAATGAGCAACGCTCTCCGGCTATGGAACAGCTGGTTCACCGTATCGTCGCAAACGGCCTTGCTTGCCTTGGAGGCACAGAGCGTCATCGCGCTCCGCTGCCTGCGAGTTGCCGCCGGCGGTGCATTGGCCCAATCCGAGATGACCCGCATGATAACTGAAAAAGTGCAGGCACTTGGGGAAGCTCAAACCGCCGCCGCAATTGGCACGGTCCGCGGCCGTAGCGGCCGCCAAATCGCAAAGAAGGTCGCAGGTGTTTACAAAAAACGGGTTCGCGGAAACCGCCGGCGACTGACCCGATAAAGGTTGGCATGCCAAAGTATGGAGCACGTCATGCCCTATGTTCTTCATCACATCTCGCGATCCCTCGCGTTTGATCCCGAGCGTCTTTCCGCGATGGGAGATGCTTACGATCGCTCCGTGCGTTCGTTTATGACCGCTCCAGGCCAACCCGTGCGAGAAGCAATCGCCAGCCATATTATCGTGCTGGCAGAGCGCGGCGTTGTTGATTCTAAGATATTGTGCAAGGGCGCCCTGGCGGCATTCCGCCAGACCCAAAACGAGCGCGGGTAGTTGGCGCGGTTGCCGGAACCGAGGACCTCAAGGCGAGTTGTCGGTGTAACCTGGGGGACCCCATGCACACAGTGACGCGAGCTCTTTCCATAGCGGGTGCTGCCGTTCTCGTGGTCGCGGGCACCGCGGTGTCTCAAGCCAACGGTATCGAATTCGGCGAGACGAAAACGCGGTTTGAAATTCAACGCACGCTCGACGCCAGAACCATGTTGCGTCCCTGGGACATCGACTGGCGCCATACGCTGGCCTGGCAGCAGGGCACAGCGAGGCCCAGGCCGTATTTTGCCCCGCCGGGGTGCTTTGTCATTCGCCGCGTCGCGACGCCCGATGATATAACTCTACAGACCATGTACATCTGCCGATGATGATCGTTGGGCGGAGCCGCTTGCAGCCCGACCACGATACTGCGACTTGTTTGGGCAAAACGGCAGGCGTTTAGTTCTGCAAACTAGAAGATCCTGATTCCTGAACGGTGTGCGGTGAGGATTGCCATGTCCGCGTTTTCGCTTCTGCTGAATGTGCTCTGGATTATCTTCGGCGGTCTGGAGATGGCGGTCGCCTGGTTTATCGCCGCCATTATCATGGCAATCACCATTGTCGGCCTTCCCTGGACGAGAGCGGCATTCAATATCGGTGTTTACACGCTTCTTCCGTTTGGCCAGACGGCAGTCTCGCGCGCTGAATACTCCGGCACGGAAGACGCAGGCACCGGGCTGTTGGGGTTCATTGGTAATCTCATTTGGCTGGTGCTGGCCGGCTGGTGGCTGGCGTTAGGTCACCTCATCATCGCAATTTTATTTGCCATCACGTTGGTGGGAATCCCCTTTGCCTGGGCGCATTTGAAGCTTGCCGGCATAGCGCTATGGCCGATCGGGAAAATCATCGTGCCGATCGAGGACGCTCGGCTCGGCCGCCCTCCCCGGTCGGAAATCCGGCAGCGCTGACCAATCTCCGCGTACAGCGGAAAGACGATAGAATCCATCGTGCAGACACGCCGGATTTCGCTGTGTGTCTTTTTTGTTTGCAAGCTCTGTAGTCTGGTTCACACATACCCATCGGTCTTAAGACGCATATTGGGCGGCAGACGATGGAGTGTCGCCATGAAAAGGTTCATTGGAATTGTGATTGTCGCGACGAGTATCGGCGCACCGGCAATCGCCCAATCGTTCGACCCCGACAATGGAACCGGAAATCTGGTAGCCGGAAGCTTCGTTGCAGCGGCACCCGGTTATGCGAGGACTGTTCCTCGGCATCCTGGCGAAAAGGCCTACGCACTGTCCCCGCGCAGGACTATCAATTCCAATACCGGACAGTTCAACGACACTCCGGCCGGCGGGCAGCACGGGCTACAATGAGATGCTGCGCAACTGGCCGACCTCGCAGCGAACTGAGGATTATCCCCTTCCACTTACATGTCCGGTGCTTTTCGTGCCGACAGACCGGCGTCTTCGGCCCCAAAGCTGACGCCAGAAGCCTGCTCAGCCTCAGATCCCTGCGTCCAAGCGACAAAACGCATAAATTTGCCGCATCGCGGGAACGATATGTCAAAAAACACATTGACTCACGCTGGGCCGGGCAAGTTTGAGGGGGAAACCGACAAATGACTCCGCGCGACGTCTATCTGATGAGAGCTGCTGAACTGATATCCAAAATCGATGGCGAAATAGACCCCGCGCTCAGGGCCGAATTCGAGAACCTGGCGCGTGCCTATCTTCGATTGGCCGATCAGGCGGAACTCAACAACCAAACCGATATCGTCTATGAAACGCCGAACAAAGATCGCGATCAGCCCTGATCGCTGTGGGACGCCCGGACACTTAACGTGTAGTTTAGACGCGATAGCCGACCGAAATAGGACGTTATGGAACAGTCGTGACGCACCGCTTTGGAATTCCTCGCCGCGAGTCCGATGAACAAGCCAACGCGGTTGCGCAAATAAATTGGCGACGCGGATTATTTCGTATCTGGCTGCTGTTGTCCGCCGCATGGATCATGGGGTGGATCGTCTATTTGATTCTTTATGGAATCCGGGGCGGATTCCACGGCGCCGGCGACTTGCTTGCGATCCCGGTCCTGCTGATCGGCCCGCCCATAGCCCTTTTGCTGTTCGGACTTGTTGCGGGATGGGCGTTTCGCGGATTCAAGCCAGACTAGCTGCGCGCGGAACTTTACGCGTGGCGTCACTTCGTCAGCCCGGCTCCTTAAAACGCGTGCACCATTTTGGTCTGAATCTCTCCGCTACTTTTGGCGAGCAATTGATTTTGCAGGATTCGGTCACGCAATCCATGAGTTCACCGCTCGTCTCGCTCCCCTCGGTCTTAGGTGCTGCGGCGCTGGCTGCCGGGGACAAATTACTCCGGTTGGCGGCGGACGGAGAAGCGACCGGGGGCACGGCCTGACTTGTCAGAGGCTCGGGCCTGGGTTCCTCACGCTGAAACAAGCTACCCGACGATGAACAACCCGCAAGGGCGAGGAGGAGCAGCATAATACCTGGCTGTCTCATTGAACGGTTTCCTCACATCGGTTGGCCCCGCCCGACAAGTTGTGTGTGTGATGCAGCAATGCTTGCACAATGCGCACCCAAACGCCACCGCCGTACCGCCAATATCTCTGCCCTTCGCGACGGCAGTTCCTCACCGCCCCTTGGTGCGCGCCTTCGGCAGACGCGCGATCGAGCCGGTCGGCTCCTTGTCGGGCTTGAGCGGCGCGGCAGCCGGCTTCGGCGGCATCGGCGATGATCCGGGGCCGGTCGTCGCATTCGCCAACGGCGCATTCGATTTGTCGGGGACCAATGAAGCGCCCTCACCTGTCGCCTCGGCAGGCGAGACAGCGGATGTTTCCGGATAGCGCGCGCGCAGATCGCGCAGGAAGGTATCGAGCGTATCGACGCTCGCGATTTTCTTTGCGACGTCCTGGAACTCGACACCATTAGTCCCGATCGGCGCAGTCACAACATCGAAGGCGCGACGATCCGGACCGTCGGCGAATTTCGCCTGGTATTTTTCGCGTAGACGCGCCAGACCGATCGACTCCTCACCGAGCGCGTAGCCGATCGCCGCACGCAGGATGTCCGATCTTTCACCGTCGTTCAGAGGCGGGAACTGACGCCAGCGGTCGGCATAGAGCAGTTCGATCTGCTCCCCTGCCTCGCGCCAGCGGCGTGCCGCCCACTGGATGTCCGAGCGCAGCCGTACCGCCTCGTGACTGTTGATGTTGGCAATCAATTCCAGGGCCACATCGTGCCGACCAAGGGTGGAAATGGCGCGTGCCTCGAGCAACAGGCGCTGGTCGCGCAGGTCATTTGATAAATCGGCAACACGGGTCGACTGCAGGGTCGCAAGTGCCCGCTCCGGCTTGCGGTTCATGAGATAGACAACTGTCAGACGCGTCGCAACCTGTGCCCGCGCAGCCCCCTGCAGGCGGTGATCGACCTGGTGTTGAAGCAATTCCGCCGCCTGGTCGAGCAGATCGACGCCGACGAGCCGATCAGAAAGCCTCCGGATCATTTCGTCGCCGCGCCGTCCGATCGGCGTCAGCTCGCGAAAATCATAAAACAGGCCGAGCGCCTCCACCGGCGGCAAGGCGTCACCTTTACCGCCGAGGAAAAGGCTTTCGAAAGTGGCGGCCGCCTCGTCCTGAATCTTGCGGGTCATGTCGGAATTCGGATGGGCGAGCAATGCCGTCCGCATCACATGAAAGGCGTCACGATAGCGGCTGTCTTCGGTATAAAGATGAGCGAGCAGCTTGAGCCCCTCGGTCTCGGTCTCATCGCCGCGCCAGACGGTCGTCAACGTTTCGATGTCATTGATGACGTCCTTGCGCCCCATGCTGCCGGTTGCAAAGGCGAGCACGGTTTCTCGCAGGCGCCCCTGGGCAGCGGCACGGCGGTCGCTCGAGACCGCCGCCGCGCGATAACTCGCGAGCGCATCCTCGGTGCGACCCAGGCCTTCGTACAGGCGGCCGAGCAGCACATTGATGGTCGGCTCCAGATCCGGCGTCACACCGACGGTTTCGAAATCATTCACGAGGCGTGCGGCATTATTGAAATCGCGCAACTCGATAGACGATCGCAGCGCTTCCTTCATCGCCATTCGCTGCAATTCGATCGGCAAGGCCCCCACAGCAGCGCTGACGGTCCTGAAAATATCCCGCGCTTCCGCCCATCGACCTTGTCGTGCGAGTGCGATCGCACGCCAGATCGGCGCGTCCTGTTGATTGCCGACTTGTGGTTTGGACAGCTCCTTGAGAGCGTCGTCTGGACGATCAAGCATTACGTCGGCGACAGCCTTGAGCACGCTGCCGGTCACGTCTTCCGATGCGCGCTGGTCGGTGAGCGCGACGTTGAGAACGGCCTTGGCCTCAGGGGCCATCTCTTTAGCAAGATAGAAGCGCGCAAGGTTGAAACGCGCCTGCCGCCGCTTGCTTACCGGAGCCGATGCGGCGAGCCCGATCAATTCGGACTGACGGGCATTGAATGGCGCATCGCGATCGAAGCCCCAGACCTGGGTATCGAAAGTGAAGGCGCGAAAGCTGACCGCGACCTGTTGCTGGCCGAGAGCCGTCGCCGACAGGGACAATCCCGTCGGCCGGCCGATCGTGATCTTGTCGACGCCAAGCTCTGCCGCGATGTCATCCGCGATCGGCTGAATAACGACACCGTGGACGGAAGGCAACGCGCGCAGTTCGACGAAATCCTGAACTTTGAGAAAACCGCGTACCGGTCCGAGCGCCGTGATGACCAGCAGCCGGTCGTCGACATCCGGATCTTTGATCGTGTGAACGGCGCGCGCGCTGTCAAACGGAATAGCGATGCTTGCGCGATTCTTGCCGACAATGCTTCGCGCGATGGCAAGCGGACGCGTTTCTGCCGTCGTCGCGTCGGCAATATTGACAATCCAGGCGGGACCGTCGGCTTCGAGGCTCGCCATGCGCGGGCGTGCAAGCTTGATACGCACGATCGCCGCGCCATCATCGCCACGCTCAAACAATACTTCCCGTATGCCGTTGTCATTGTCGGCCTGAAGTGCCGTCAGATCCATCTGCGCGGGGCTGTCGAATACGAGCCAGAGCGTATCGGCACGCTGGAAGACCGCGGCGGGCGTCGGCCCAGCGAACGGCAATTCGAGTCGCAGTCTGTCACCCGACTGCTGCGTGCGAGCGACCACGACTGCATTCGGGTTGGCCTTCGGCCGAATGGAGTCATCGGCGGCAGCCATGGGTAGTGACGTGATCGTCCGCGCGAGTGGCGGAGCAGACGACGCGGCGGGCGGCGGCTCCGCAGGCGCTGGCGCGGGCTGCGAAGCGGCGTGTCCAGCGTTCGGAGTTGGCGGCGTGGTGGCAGCCTGCTCAGAAGCGGCCTGAACTTGAGGCGTGGGCACGGCCATAGCCGGCTGGGTTATCGCGGTCGCAGGCTGTGACTGCTCGACTTGCTTTGGCGGCACCGCTTCGGGTACGGGCTTCGCTGGCCCGGCCTCCTGCGGCGCTGCTGCAGCGGCGACAGGCGCAGGCGGCGGCGCCGAAGTTTTAGGCGGCAGAATTTCCGCCGCCGAAGTCTTTGGCGGCCTGGAGTTAGGCGCGGAGATCGCGGGCGCACCACCGGATGCCACCGCCGCCTTTGCGGGACCACCCTCCTCCGATTGTTTCGGTTTGGCACCCTCGAGGCCGATATCAACCACGATACTGCGCTCCTCGCGAAACGCGCGGACTTCCGGCGTCCCGCTGAGCGTGAAAACGACGGCAACGGAATCGAAATCAACCTCGGACTCAATCGACTTCAGCGTCGGCGGCAGCGACGCCTTGGCATCTGCCAGATCCCATGCGACTTGCTGATCGAAATTGAGTGTCAGTCTGCCGTCGGCACGTTCGGGGATGACATTGACCGTGCCCGGCATCGTGAACACATAGCGCACGAAGGTCGGTTGCGTTGCGACCTTGACCCGGACCACCGGCGGCTTTTTCTGCTTGTCGGCGGCACGCTGCTGATGCAACTGGCTTTCCGCAGTGCGCGCGCGCCGGACAAGCTCGTCGATCACCTCCTGCGGCAGCCCCGGCATCGGGCCTTTCCAGGCTTCGGGTAGGAGATCGACATAAAGCCGCTCGGCCGCGGCGATTGTGTTCAGCTTCACCTTGCGGAGGAGCGCGATACGGATCGCACTGCCATCCGGATCGCGACGCGCGGCGCTGATATATTCGGGTGCGTTGACGTTCAACCGCTCAACAGCAAGCACAACCGGTTTGTTGAAACTGATGATGACGATCGCGCCGGAGACCCGCGTGGTCGCTTCGACGGCCTCGTCGAACTGGAACATCAGCCGCAGGAAGCCGCCGTCGTTGACAGCTTTGACTTCACCCTTGATGGGCTCACCAGCCGGGGCCGCACGCAAAGGTGCAAGCGCGAGCAACGCCAGAGTCAGTTGAAGGACCACAATAAGTGCAAGCGCACGCCAGGCAGACGCGAGCCGCAGTCGCGCCGGTCGGCGGGCAAAGATCCGCTGCAGCCTGAATGGCAAAGCCGTCATAAGGCCGTTCCAGCCGGCGAGCCTGCCGGTCCGCTCACAGCCTAAGGACGGGCGTTTAATGTGGCGTAAACCATGGGCTGGTTTCGGGTTATTTACATTGCACCTTTAAATACCAATAAATATCTGATTTTACGTTGTTTTTTACCCCTTCGACGTTTGATTTAGTGGGTACTTAAACGGCGCGTACCCGAGCCGCGTACCCCAATTTTCTGTTATTTGGAGGCTCCAAAATGCCCACCCTAGAATTCAACCAATAACTGCGACCATCTTGAAGCGCGGGGCGTTTTGGTCAAGTAGCCGAGTGTGGCTGAACAAGTCGCGCGTCGTTCAATCTTTGCGAAATGCCCTAACGATTGCCCTTACGACAAGCGCAAAGAGACCAATCACAGCGGCGAACAAGACGAAGGTTTCAGCCAGCGCCAACGCGGAATAAACGAACGCCACGGCGGAGTGAATTGTAGGAATGAGCATGCGATGGGTTTGCGGAAATGCTTGGGCCGCGTTTATCACCAGCATGACTTCGGAGGTCTTGTCATTCCCAGACACTAATTTGTTGATTGGTGCCATCCATCATCGCTACGTTCTCTTTCACGAATTGAATTCGGCGCTCTAGATCAACGGCGGACGTTTGAATGTCCGCGCTGCGGCAACGTCGCGGTCAGAGTTGTGAAGCACGGCCAGACGTAAGAGCAAGCTAGGGCCTCGCTGTCGTTTCCTCTCTGCCCCCCAGCTTTCGCGGCTTCAAGGGCATGCCGAATGCCGCCACAAGGGTAGTCGCCCAGCGACGCAGTCGGTCAGCGGCCGAGCTTCAGCCGTAGGTCACTGGCCGATCTCTCAGTCCCCTACCGCCATTTTTGGTTATTGGCAGCGCGCCCAAGCTTCACCTGCCCCGTGGCAGGTCGACCCGACGGTCGGCCAGAGCGCTGGCGCTATGCGGACTGAGCCGCGAGCCCGCCCTCCAGACGCGCGTCGTAGTCGGCGCTCGAAACTGGCTCGTGCTACGGACCGCGAAGTGGCGCTTTCGGGAGAGGCGAGAACCTCAGCGCCGGTCGTGACCTAGGAAATCAGGGCACAATCTATGGACGTGCAGTGCGCGAGAGTGTAGCGGACCACAGCCGCTATCCCGGCGCCTGCCGAACTCTCGAGCGCTTCGTCGGAGACCTCGCAGCCGAGGAGATCTTCTATCTGGTCGAGTCTATCGGTGACGCTCATGACGTGGCAGCCCCTTCGCTTTCGTCCTCGACCCAAGCAGACCTCGCGTCGATTGACAATGTCGTTTTTGGGTCATTAGCGGGGATTCCGCGTTGTCTGCTTCATCCCCGGAAGCGGCCATTGATCAG
>DASXLC010000118.1:0-17583 GCA_036496445.1 Pseudolabrys sp.
GATCCGGCGGCTGTCGTTGCGTATCTTGCCGGCGAGTTCTCTCAGCGCACTCTCGGCCGGCTGGGCGTGGCGCGCCAAACCGGTATTGTCGATGCCGGTCGCCACCACCGAAACGCGGATGATGCCTTCCAGGGTTTCGTCAAAGGTCGCGCCGACGATAATGTTGGCATCCTGGTCGACCTCCTCGCGGATGCGCGTAGCGGCTTCATCGACCTCGTACAGCGTGAGGTCCTTGCCGCCCGTGATCGAGATGAGGAGACCCCTGGCGCCCTTCATCGAAGCGTCGTCGATCAGCGGATTGGAGATCGCAGCCTCGGCAGCGGTGAGCGCCCGCTTTTCCCCTGACGCTTCGCCGGTGCCCATCATTGCTTTGCCCATCTCGCGCATCACGGCGCGAACGTCGGCAAAGTCGAGATTGATCAGGCCTTCCTTGACCATCAGATCGGTGATGCAGGCCACGCCCGAATAAAGCACCTGGTCGGCCATGGCAAAGGCATCGGCGAAAGTCGTTTTCTCGTTGGCCACCCGGAACAGGTTTTGATTCGGGATGATCAGCAGCGTATCGACGACCTTTTGCAGTTCGACGATGCCGGCTTCGGCAAAGCGCATGCGGCGCTGGCCCTCGAACTGAAACGGCTTGGTGATCACGCCGACCGTGAGGATGCCGAGCTCCCGCGCGGTTTTGGCGATGATCGGCGCGGCGCCGGTGCCGGTGCCGCCGCCCATGCCAGCGGTGACGAACACCATATGTGCGCCAGTCAGGTGATCGCGGATTTCATCGATCACCTCTTCGGCCGCGGCACGCCCCACCTCGGGTTGCGAGCCGGCGCCAAGACCCTCAGTCACCTGAGTGCCCATCTGGATGATGCGCTCGGCCTTGGACATTGTGAGCGCCTGCGCGTCTGTATTGGCGACGACGAAGTCGACGCCCTGCAGGCCCGCGGTGATCATGTTGTTGACTGCATTGCCGCCGGCGCCGCCGACGCCGAATACGGTAATGCGAGGTTTCATTTCCCGAATGTCCGGGATCGTCAGGTTGATGGTCATGTTTGCCTCATGAGTGCACGGGCAGCAGGCCTGCGTCGCGCCGAAGGCGCCAACGCAATTTGCACGCCGCCGAACTGGGCCGATCCGCCACCGGCCGATCCGTGGTTTCGTTGATGAAGGGTCAGAAACTTTCGCGCAGCCATCGTCCGACCCGTGCCATGTAACCGCCCGTTCCTGTCATCAATTGCCGCGTTCGCCGCGGTTCGAAGTGTTCGAGATGGGCCGCCTGTGGATAGACAAGCAGACCCGCCGCCACCGCAAAGGCCGGCCCCTTCGCCGCCTCCGGCAAGCCGGCAAAGCCAAGCGGGCGGCCAATTCGTACGGGGCGCCGCATGATGCGTGCGGCGAGATCGGCGAGCCCGGCGAGCTGGCTCGCGCCGCCAGTCAGCACCACCCGCCCGCGCGGTTCCGCCGAAAACGGCGAAGCCGCCAGGCGGTCGCGCACCATTTCCAGGATCTCCTCGACACGCGGCTTGATGATCCGCACGAGCGAAGCGCGCGAAACGAACTGCGGCGGCTCGCGCTCGTCATCATCGACCGGCGGTACCGTGATCATGTCGCGCTCATCCGATCCCCCGCCCAAAACACTGCCATAAATCGCTTTGATTCGCTCAGCGTCGGCGACGCGGGTGTTGAGACCCCGAGCCAAATCCATGGTCACGTGGTTGCCGCCAAGGGCGAAACCGTCGGCATGGATGAATTTGCCCCCGGAAAAGACCGCCAAACTCGTGGTTCCGGCGCCCATATCGACGGTGGCCGCCCCCAGGTCCGCCTCATCGTCGGCGAGGGCCGCGAGCCCAGCCACATAAGGCGATGACACCATGGCCTCCACGGACAAGTGGCTGCGTTCGACGGTCAGCATCAGATTCCGCACCGTCGCTACGTCCGAGGTCACCATATGCATATCCACACCCAGACGGTGACCGAGCATGCCGCGCGGTTCGCGAATACCCGTCGCGGCATCAACGGCGAAACCGGTCGGAAGGGAATGCAGGACGGCACGCCCATCGCGGACCGAATGCCGGCTCGCCGCCGCCAGCACCCGACCGATATCGGATTCCGTAACAGCGCGACCGGCGAGATCGATATTTGCGACGAAACTTTCACTGCCCAGGCGGCCGCCGGACATCGATACGACGACCGATTCGAGCTGTACCCCCGCCATGCTTTCGGCAATGTCGATTGCCTGACGCACCACGTGTTCCGCTTCGACCAGATCGACCACTGAGCCAGCCTTCATGCCGCTCGCTGCGGTGTGAGCAAAGGCCAGGAGGCGCACGCCATGGCTGCGGCGACGGAGAACGTCTTGCGGCGCTTGCGGCTCTAGCCGCGCGATCAGGCAAACGATCTTGCTGGTGCCGATGTCGAGGCCTGCGACGACGGCTGCGCGCCTGGGCGAAACCGGTCTCATCTTTGGAGTAAGACCGAAGCGCAGCACGGTCATGCTTCGCCTCCTTTACTCGTCTTGCTCTTCTTCGCTTTCTCGGCATCCTTGAAAATCTGCTCGCGGGCGGCAGCAGCGTTGTCAGACTGGCGGACGGTGACGCGGTCGGACAGCCTGAGATCGATGGCAACGATATCCCGCGACAGAAGTTTGTTGCTGTATTCGAGATCGATGAGCGTTCGCAGCGCCTTCTCGGGTTCGCGTTCCGGCAGAAGAATTTCGATGCCGCCTTTGAGGTGCAAACTCCAGCGACGCTCGGCCACCAGAACCGAGGCATCCGTTGCATGTGCTATCGCGGGATAGCGTGCGACAATTGCGAGGAAACCCTGCGCGCTCTGTTCGGCACCCTTGCCTACGACCAGCGGCAAATTGCCAAAGCGCGGTGGCGCGGCGGGTTCGAGCACGGTGCCATCGGCGGCGATCAGCGCGACGCGGCCATCCTTTTGCCAAAGCGCAAACGGTTGGCGTTCCTTGATTTCGATGCGCAGGCGATCGGGATATAATTTGAGAACAGCCGCTTCCGCGATCCAGGGATTGGTCAACAGCCGCGTGCGCGCACGCGCGGCATCAAGAAACAGGAGTGACGATCGATCGGTGATGCCGGCAAGCGAGAGAATTTCGCCCCGATCAACTTCGTGTTCGCCGGCGAGAGCGACTTCGGAAATGTGGAAGCCAAGTCTGTTTGCGGTCGCGTCGCAGAGGTCCTGCACATTCTCGATCATCTGCGGGACGTGACCGCCCCTGACCGCGCCGTAGCTGGCACTGGCGAGGAGAAGAATGGCCGCGGCCGATGAACCTGCGCCACGCGGCACTTTCAAGTTGACGAGTACTCCACCCCAGCGACGCGCAGTCCTCATCCATCGCCATTCGTACGACCGCGACCATGACGCGAACGATAGGCGTCCTCTCGTCTTCAGCGATTGCGCAACGCGACTTCGACCTTCCATCACGTTCTACTTACCTGTTGTACCCAACATGGGTCGCAAGCTGGCCGCGCACGCGCGACATCGCGCCAGCCAGGCGCGCGGCACACCGCCAATGCCTAACCTTCAGGCTTATTGGTAAATGATTAGTAAAATTTGAATGATTTCAGCGTTTGTCGTTGATCCGGCTGGCTTTCAGCGGTCCAGCGAAGCGTCCTCGACCATCCAGCGGACCAGTTCATCGAACGTGATCCCGGCGTGCTGTGCCATTTCCGGTACCAGGGAGGTTTCCGTCATGCCCGGCTGGGTGTTGACCTCCAGGCAGCTCAGTCCTTCGATTCCGGACCGGGTATCGTCGTAGCGAAAATCCGAGCGGGTTACGCCGCGGCAGCCAAGTGCGCGATGGGCGGCGAGCGACAGGCGCTGAACTTCACCGTAGACGGCGGGGGCGATTGGCGCCGGCAACAGATGCCTGGAACCACCGGGCGCGTATTTGGCTTCATAGTCGTAGAATTTCACGGTGGGTACGATCTCGATGACGCCGAGCACTTTCTCGCCCATCACCGCGCAGGTGAGCTCCTTGCCGGGAATATAGGGCTCGACCACGACCCGCTCGCCGAATGCCCAGTCGGGACGAGTCAATTCCTGCGGCGGATGCTTGTGATCCTCTCGCACCATGAAAACGCCGACGCTGGAGCCCTCTGCCACAGGCTTGATGACGTAAGGCGGCGGAAGCAAGTGGCGTTTGGCCGCCTCCTGACGCGTGGCGATCATGCCGCCAGGTACCGGCACCTGCGCCGCCTTGAGCACGATCTTGGCGATGTCCTTTTGCATTGCCAGCGCGGAGGCAAGTACGCCCGAATGACTGTAGGGAATGCCGAGAACCTCAAGCATACCTTGCAGCGTGCCGTCCTCACCCGGACGGCCGTGCAATACATTAAGGGCTGCATCAGGCTTGAGCGCCCGCAGCGTCGCAGCAACGTCGCGGTCAACGTCAACGCGGCTGACGCGATAGCCGGTCCGCTCCAGCGCATCGGCGCACGCTTTGCCCGAACGCAAGGACACTTCGCGTTCGGCCGACCATCCACCCATGAGGACCGCGACGTGCTTCATGATTTCAGCGTTCCAGCCCGACCCGTTTGATCTCCCACTCCAGATCGACGCCGGAATGGGACTTCACCCGTTGCCGCACAGTTTCGCCCAACGTCTCGATGTCGGCCGCGCTGGCACCGCCAAGGTTGATAAGGAAATTGCTGTGGAGCTCGGACACCTGCGCACCACCGATGGTGAGCCCGCGACAGCCGGCTTCATCCACCAGCTTCCAGGCGCTATGGCCCGGCGGATTCTTAAAAGTAGAGCCCCCGGTACGATTGCGCGGCTGGCTCGCCTCGCGCTTTTTCTTGATGCCGGCCATTTCGGCGGCAATTTCGTCTGCCTCGCCGGCGCGCCCCTGCAAAGTCGCGCTCGTGAAAATCACATCGTCCGGTGCGCTGCAGTGGCGATACGAAAAGCCCATCTCGCCGTTGCTGAAGTTACGCATGTTGCCTTCCCGATCCACGCCGCGCGCCTCAACCAGAACGTCCTTGGTTTCGCCACCATATGCGCCGCCGTTCATGCGCAAGGCGCCGCCGATCGTTCCGGGAATGCCGCTCAGAAACGCCAACCCGGCTACGCCGGCCGTCTGCGCCGCGCGTGCGACCATGACGTCAAGCATCGCCGTGCCGACGGTCGCACGGTGATCTTCGATCTTCACGTCATTGAAGCCGCGGCCAAGCCGGACCACCACGCCCGCCACGCCGCCGTCGCGTACGATCAGATTTGAGCCGGCGCCGATGACCGTGACGGAAATTTCCGCAGGCAAGTTGCGCAAGAAATAAGCAAGATCGTTTTCGTCTTCGGGCATGTAGAAAGATTGCGCCGGCCCGCCAACCCGAAACCAGGTGAATTCACCAAGGGACTGATTGGCCAACAGCCGCCCACGCAATTCGGGCATCTTGGCTTTCAGATCGGGCACAATGTCGGGGAAGCTCATAGCGCTTTTAATTCCGCAGGGAGAGCGTATGCCCATTGTGTGATGGAGCCGGCACCAAGGCAGACCACATAGTCGCCAGGCCTGGCCAGTCTTTTGATGAGTGGTGCAAGCTGCTCCGGCCCCTCCAGCGGGATCGCCTGCTTGTGCCCGTGTGCGCGCAGGCCGGTCACCAGCGCATCCCTGTCGGCACCAGGAATGGGCTGCTCGCCGGCCGGATAGACGGGCGCTATGATGACCGCATCGGCATCGTTGAAGCAGGTGCAGAATTGCTCGAACAGGTCATGCAACCGCGTATAACGATGCGGCTGCATCACAGCGATCACCTGGCCCCTGGCGCTCTCACGCGCCGCAAGCAGGACGGCCGCGATCTCGACCGGGTGGTGGGCATAGTCGTCAATGATCATCGCACCGTTCCATTCACCGACGCGCGTAAAGCGTCGCTTGACGCCACCGAACCCGGCAAGCGCTTTGCGAATGGCATCGCTCTTGAGACCAAGCGCGTGTGCGACCGCGACCGCCGCTGTGGCGTTCAGTGCGTTGTGCCGGCCAGGCATCGGTAAGGCGAGCTTGTCGATCGTATGCGAGGTCTTGCCCTCACGGTCACGAAAGATAACGGAGAAGCACGACTCGCCATTCAGGTGATCCAGATCGGTGAGACGCACATCGGCTTGCGGATTTTCGCCGTAAGTGATGATGCGCCGATCCTCCAGTTTGCCAACCAATGTCTGGACGACGGGATGATCCGTACACATGACGGCGAAGCCGTAGAACGGGACGTTCTCGATAAAGGCGCGGAACGCGTCCTGCACGGCCTCAAAGGTCTGGAAATGGTCCAGATGTTCCGGATCGATGTTGGTAACAATCGCAATGTCGGCCGGCAGCTTCAGGAATGTACCATCCGATTCATCGGCCTCGACGACCATCCAGTCTCCTGCCCCGAGCCGCGCATTGGTGCCGTAGGCGTTGATGATGCCGCCATTGATCACGGTCGGATCGAGGCCACCGGCGTCGAGCAGCGATGCAACCAGGGAGGTCGTGGTGGTTTTGCCGTGTGTACCCGCAATTGCCACGCAGCTTTTCAGCCGCATCAATTCAGCCAGCATCTCGGCGCGTCGCACGACTGGCAGGCGCCTGGCGCGCGCCGCAACGAGCTCCGGGTTGTCACGTTTGATCGCGGATGAGACGACCACCACGTCCGCGCCGTCGATATTGTCGGCCTTGTGACCGATGGCGACCTTGACCCCTTTGTCGCGCAAGCGCTTGACGTTGGCGCCTTCGGCAACGTCCGAGCCGGTCACGCGATAGCCGAGATTTGCCAGCACCTCGGCAATGCCGCTCATGCCAATCCCGCCAATGCCGACAAAGTGCACGGGACCGATGTCGCGCGGCAGCTTCATGAGTTGCGCCCCTGGCCTCTAAGCCGTCATGCCCGGCCCTGTGCCGGGAATCCACGCTTTTCTTGACTAATGCAAGACGTGGATGGCCGGAACAAGCCCGGCCATGACGAAAACCTAAATTGCGGCAACTTTAATGACGAGGTCGGCCAGCCGTTCGGCGGCATCAATAGTGCCGATGGATTTGGCCATCTGTGCCATCTGTGCCAGCTGCGCTGGATCGCCCGAAAGCGTGGTGATCGCCGTGGCCAGCCGTCGGGGCGTGAAGTCGGTTTGCTCGATTCGAATCGCTCCCCCCGCCGCCTCCAGAACGCCGGCATTCTCGAACTGGTCCTGGTCCAGCGCATGCGGCAGCGGCACCAATATGGCAGGCCGGCCGATGGCTGAAAGCTCTGCGACCGTCGAGGCCCCGGAACGGGAAATGATCAGCTGCGCCGCCGCCATTCGCGCCGGCAGATCCGAAAAAAAAGGCGCGACCTCGGCTGAAACTCCGACGCGGGAATAGGCTGCGCGCACGGCGTCCATGTCCTCGGCCCGCGCCTGCTGTACAACGCTGAGGTGAGGACCGATGCGCGCGTCGAGCAGGCCGATTGCCGCCGGAACGACTTCGGCCATCACGCGTGCGCCCTGGCTTCCCCCGAAAACAAGCACACGAAGTTTGCCGTCTGTCGGCGCGGCGTATGGCACGTTGGCAGCCGCGATGACCGGCGGGCGCAGCGGGTTGCCCGTGAACGTTATTTTGTTCAGCCAGTGGCGATTGAGATTCTTGAGCGCGCGGAAGCCGGTTGCAATCGCAGTGACGCGAGGCGCCAGAAACCTGTTGGCGCGCCCCATGACGCTGTTCTGCTCGTGCAGGATCGTCGCAACCTCACGCCAGCTCGCCGCCAGAAGCGGCGGCACCGTCGGGTAGCCGCCAAATCCAACGACCGCTTTCGGCCTGATGCGGCCGAGCGTTGCCCAGGCTTTGGCCGTGCCGAATGAGAGCAAGGTTGCCGTGCGCACCAGCGATATCGGGTCACGTCCACGCACAGTGGCGCTGGGGATGACATGCACGGCGCGTGCGGGAAATTTGAAATGCGCGGCGCGATGGTCGGTGGCGAGATCAACGGCGATGCCGCGCTTCTCGAGCACGGTGGCCAGCGCTTCTGCCGGAAACAAATGACCGCCGGTGCCGCCGGCTGCGAGCAGGACGAGCGGCGCGCCGCTCGCCGCCATCAGACCGCGCTCCCGGCCGCCGCGAGATCCGGCGCAATCATCGCCGCGCGTGGTTGCTCGCGGGTCAATGCGAGCAACATACCCATTGCGTAAGCGACCGAGATCATCGACGAACCGCCGTAGGAGATGAACGGCAGTGTCATGCCCTTGGCCGGGATAAGATGCAAGTTCACCGCCATGTTGATCGCCGACTGGGTGGCAAAGAGAATGGTAAGCCCAGCCGCAGCAAAGCGCGTGAAAGGATCATCGTTGCGCATCGCCCGGATCAGCATGCGGATGACAATGAAGGCGAACAAGGCAACCAGCGCGAGACAGAGTGCAACTCCGAATTCCTCGGCTGCTACGGCGAACACAAAATCGGTGTGGCTTTCGGGGAGAAGGCGCTTCACGGTGCCCTCGCCGGGTCCCCTGCCGAACCAGCCGCCCCGCATGAAGCTTTCGGTTGCAACGTCGATATTGAATGTGTCGCCCGAAGCAGGATCTACGAAGCGCTGAATACGGCGCGCCACATGCGGCACCGTGTAGTATGCGCTCAACAGCCCGATCCCGGCGAGGCCGGCGATCCCCGCGACCCAGACCACCCGCATGCCGGCCATGAAGAACAGCGCGCTCCACACCAGCGCGATCAGCATGGTCTGGCCGAAGTCGGGCTGCACCACCAGGAGCGCGATCACCATCAGCAACAATGCCAGCGAGAGCGTGTTCGCCGGCATGTCCGGGCGTTTCGCCGATTCACCGAACAGCCACGCGACGATGATGACGAAAGCGGGTTTAAGGAACTCCGACGGCTGGATGTTGATGCCGAGCAGCACAAGCCAGCGACGCGCGCCCTTGATCTCGGGACCGAAATACGGCGTCGCCGCCACCATGATCAGGCTCACCAGGAAAATCACCAGCGACACCCGCCGGATTTGGCGCGGATTCAGGAAGGAAACGCCCAGCATCACGGCGATGGCGGGCAACAGATAAAGAACATGCCGGTTGACGAAAAAGAACGGGTCAAGGCCGAGGCGCGCCGCGACCGGCGGGCTGGCGGCGAGCGAAAGGACCACGCCTGCCAGCATCAACGCACCGATGGCAGCAAGCGCGAGCCGATCGACTGTCCACCACCATTCGCCGAAAGGCGTGCGTTGCGCGCGCGAGAGCATCTCGAGTCCCCGTCGGGCCCAAGCTGACGCTTCGCGGTTTAGGAAACATTAACGGTCGCGGTCACACCGGGGATCGCCAGCACGGTGTCCGTGAAGGCCTTACCGCGCACCTCGAAGTTCGGGTACTGGTCGAAGGAAGCGCAGGCCGGCGACAGCAATACCACCGGTTCCTTCAAACCTGAGGCGGCAGCGTCACGGGTTGCCGCATTGATTGCGGCCGGCAAGGCGCCGTTGACCTCGTAGGGCACCTTGCCGTCCAACGTCTCGGCAAACTCCCTGGCGGCTTCACCAATCAGATAGGCCTTGCGGATTCGCGGAAAGAACCGGGCCAGGCCGGTAATTCCACCGGTTTTCGGCTTGCCGCCCGCAATCCAGAAAATGTCGTGGAAGCTCTCCAGCGCCTTGGCCGCTGAATCGGAATTGGTCGCTTTCGAGTCGTTGACAAACAGCACGTTGCCCCTGCGTCCGACCGCTTGCATGCGGTGTGCGAGGCCGGGAAAGCTTGCAAGCCCTTTCTGAATCGTACCCAGGTCGATGCCCAGGGTCACGCAGGCTGCTATGGCACACGCGGCGTTCTGCGCATTGTGTGTCCCGCGCAATGAGCCGATTCCGGCCAGGTCCGCCACTGCACGCACCTTGCCGCCGGCAGCGTAAAAGATGCGGCTGCCTTGTGCGTAGTAGCCATCGTGCACGCGTGACTCGACAGAAACGCGTACGACATTCTTTCCGGCGCGCTCGATACGCTCAGCCGCGGCACGTGTGTGGTCGTCGTCGACGTCAATCACCGCCGCGCCACCTTGCTCGATGTTTGCAGGCAGGCGCTCTTTGATGGCGGCATAGTTCTCCATGCTGCCGTGCCGATCGAGATGATCTTCCGAGACATTCAGCAGAATGCCGACCGTCGGCCTCAGCGAAGGCGCCAGATCGATCTGATACGAGGAAATTTCGAGGACATAGGCCCGGCCAGACCCGAACGGTTCGAGCGCCAGCGCGGGCACGCCAATATTGCCGCCCATCTGGGCATCGATGCCGGCGCGCCTGAGCAGGTGCGCTGTGAGTGCCGTGGTTGTTGACTTGCCGTTGGTACCGGTGATGGCAACCAGAGGACATTGCGCACCCGATTTCTCGCGTTCGCGGCAGAACAGTTCAATGTCGCCGATCACACCGACGTTGGCTTTGCGTGCAAGGCTCGCCGCCCAATGAGGCTGCGGGTGCGTGAGCGGCACGCCGGGCGACAGAACCAGGGCCGCCACTCTCGACCAGTCGATTTCGCGCAGATTTTGAGTCTTCACCCCGGCCGCTTGCGCTTCCGCGATTTTCTTCTCGTCATCGTCCCAGGCGATGACTTCGGCACTGCCCGCGGCAAGCGCCCGTGCCGCCAGCAGGCCGGAACTGCCGAGGCCGAAGATCCCGATCCGCCTGCCTGCGAACGTGGTGACCGGGATCAAGGCTCATCTCAACTTCAGCGTCGCCAGACCGGCGAGCGCCAGCACCACCGCCACGATCCAGAACCGGATCACGATCTGAGGCTCGGTCCACCCGAGTTCTTCATAGTGGTGATGGATGGGCGCCATCTTGAACACGCGTTTGCCCGTCAACTTGAATGAAACCACCTGGACGACCACGGATACAGCCTCGAGCACAAACAGGCCGCCGATGATGGCGAGCACAATTTCATGTTTAATCGCGACGGCGATTGTCCCCAACATTCCGCCAAGCGACAGCGAACCCGTATCGCCCATGAAAATCGACGCCGGCGGCGCGTTGAACCAGAGAAAGCCAAGGCTCGCGCCGATCACCGCCCCGCACAGGACTGCCAGCTCGCCGGTGCCGGGGACATAATGAATCTGCAGATATTCGGCAAAGACGGCATTGCCCGCGAGATAGGAGATGAGGCCGAAGCTCGCGGCGGCGATCATCACAGGGACAATCGCCAGACCGTCGAGCCCGTCTGTCAGGTTGACGGCATTCCCGGCGCCGACGATGACGAACGCCCCAACGAGAACGAAAGCCCACCCAAGATTGAACACCAGTTCCTTGAAGAAGGGGAACACCAGCGACGTTGCGATCGGACCGCGGCCAAGTTGCGCGAGCGCCGTACACGCTGCAACCGCAATCACCGCTTCCACGATCAGGCGTGTGCGGCCGGAAAACCCGGCGTGGGTTTGTTTGCTGATTTTGAGGTAGTCGTCATAGAACCCGATCAGCCCGAATGAGAGCGTCACGCCGAGCACAACCCAGACGTAGGGACTCTTCGGATTTGCCCACAGAAGAGTTGACACCAGCAGGCCGGATAAAATCATCAGGCCGCCCATCGTCGGCGTGCCCTTTTTCGTCACCAGATGCGACTGCGGGCCGTCGCTGCGAATCGGCTGGCCCTTGCCCTGCTTGATGCGCAGCAGATCAATGATCGGTCCCCCGAACAGAAAAACGAACACCAGCGCGGTGACGATCGCTCCGCCGGTGCGAAACGTGATGTAGCGAAACACATTGAAAAACGAGACTTTGTCGGACAGCTCGGTCAGCCAGTAGAACATTGGGTCGAACCCTGAATATTCACCTCTGCGCAGGCGCCTGATTAAGCGTGGCCTGCTTGGGAAATTGCCGTTCCAGGGCCCTGACGATTGGACCCATTCTGGAACCGAGCGAGCCCTTCACCATGACCGCGTCGCCCGCTTGAACCGCGGCCAATACGGTTGGTTCCAGCCCCGCCGCGGTCTCGGCATACCCGCCCCGGGCTCGCGAGGGAAGAGCCTCCCACAGGGCGTGCATCAACGGTCCAGAACAAAAAACGAGGTCGATTTCGGCGGTCTCGATCGCGTCAGCAAGCGCGCGGTGCAGTTCGGCACCCGCTGGTCCCAATTCAAGCATGTCGCCCAGCACGGCGATGCGGCGGCCGCGCTTGCCGACCGGCGCTCCGCCCAGCAAGGCGATTGCGGCCCGCATGGAGGCAGGATTGGCATTGTAACTCTCGTCGATCAGCAATGCGTTGCCGCCAGGGACAGATAACATCGTCCGCGCGCCACGTCCGCTTGCGGGTTTAAGGTTGTTGAGAGCGAGCGCGGCCAATGCGATATCCGCACCAACGAGCGAGACCGCTGCAAGGACGGCGAGTGAATTGAGGACGAGGTGGCGGCCGGGTGCGCCGACCTTATAGGTGACGGTTTGCCCCAGAATGCGCGCCTCGACAGTGGAACCGTCCGCCTGCAGCGAAAATTGTATCAAGCGTGCGTCGGCCGCTGCGTGCTCGCCGAAGGAAACAACGCGGTCAATGTGAACCGCCCTGGCGGCGGTGGCCAGCCGCTCATATTGCGCGTTGTCGCGGTTGAGGACGACGGCACCGCCCGGTTCGACGCCGGAAAAAATTTCCGCCTTGGCGTCGGCGATCTTCTCCAGCGAACCAAAGTACTCAAGGTGCACCGGCTCAATACCCGTGATGATGCCGACATGCGGACGTACGAGCTGCGTCAGCGGCGTGATCTCACCGGCATGGTTCATGCCAATCTCAAAGACGGCATACTTCACACCCGTCGGACAACGCGCGAGCGAAAGCGGAACGCCCCAATGATTGTTGTAGGACGCGATCGAAGCATGGGTTTCTCCCTCGGCCGAGAGAGCAAGACGCAACGCCTCCTTGGTGCTGGTCTTGCCGACCGAGCCAGTGACGGCGATGACCTTCGCGCTCATACGTGCGCGTGCCGCGCGCGCCAGATCCCGCAAAGCTTCAAGCGCATCGGGAACGATCAGCAACGGCGCGCCGGCGAAGCGGTCACACTGTTCACGTTCGAGGACCGCCAGGCCCGCCCCGGCTTTCAGCGCATCTTCGACGAAATCGTGGCCGTCACGATTCTCGCCCTTGATGGCGAAAAATGCGTCACCTTTCACCAGCGTGCGGCTGTCGATAGAGATTCCATTCACATCTGCCGGCAGAGCACCGGCGCCTTCGGCCCGCATTGCCGCAGTCATTGCGTCGAGTGCCCAGAGGCGGCTCATGCCACTTTACCCTGCAACGCGTCGGCGACTGCCTTGTGGTCCGAAAACGGCACAATACGGTCGCCAATGATCTGGCCCGTTTCGTGTCCTTTGCCCGCAATCAGCAGTACGTCGCCGGTTTTGAGAGCGGCGATCGTTTTCCGGATTGCCTCAGCACGGTCGCCGATTTCAGTGGCACTCGGCGCATTGGCCAGAATAGCGGCGCGGATCGCAGCCGGATTTTCGCTGCGCGGGTTGTCGTCGGTAACGACAACCCGATCTGCATTTTCGGCTGCTATCCGGCCCATGATTGGACGCTTACCCGTATCGCGGTCGCCGCCCGCGCCGAATACCACAATGAGTTTGCCGCTTGCATAAGGTCGCAGGCTTTCGAGCGCCTTCTTGAGCGCATCCGGCTTGTGAGCATAGTCGATGAAAATGGGCGCACCGTTGTGCGTACCGGCGAGTTCCAACCTGCCTTTGGCTCCGGCCAGCGTTTCCAACGCTGGGAAAACGTGCGTCGGCTCGGCCCCGGTTGCTATCGCAAGGCCCGCGGCAAGGCCGGCATTCTGCACCTGAAAGGCGCCAACAAGCGGCAACCTGACCCTGTATGTTCGTCCGGCGTGGGCAATTGCGATGATTTGCGCAAACCCATCGATGGAGCCGTCGACGAACCTGATGTCTTCGCCGCGCGCGCCAACCGAGATGATCTTCAGATTCCGCTTCCTCGCCGCTTCAACCACCTGGCCGGCATAGCAATCGTCAATGCCAATCACCGCCGTTCCACCCGGCGCGATCAGATCGTCGAACAGGCGAAGCTTGGCAGCAAGGTAGGCTTCGATCGTGGGATGATAGTCGAGATGATCGCGGGTGAGATTGGTGAAGGCACCGGCTGTGACCCGCACCCCATCGAGGCGGTGCTGGTCGAGGCCGTGCGAGGACGCTTCGAGGGCGAGATGGGTGACACCGTCCCGCGCCAATTGGTCAAGCGTGCGGTGCAGATCGACCGGATCCGGCGTCGTCAAAGAACCGTATTGCTCACCCTTGGGCGAGACGACGCCGACGGTGCCGATGCTCGCGGCCGGGAATCCGAGAACGCTCCATATCTGCCGCGTGAATGCAGCGACTGATGTTTTCCCGCTGGTGCCGGTTACGGCGGCGATTGTCTGCGGCTGATGAGGAAAAAATTTTGCAGCCGTCAGGGCAAGCGTGCGGCGCGGATTTTTCACGCGGATAAATGCGATGGCATCGGGCAGCCCTTCGGGCTTCTGCTCGGCCACGACGGCCACCGCGCCGGCATCAGCGGCCTGCCTGACGAAATGCGCACCGTCGGCCTTGGCGCCCGCGATGGCGACGAACAGAAACCCTGGCTTGACCTTGCGGCTGTCGGCGGTGACGCCGGAAATATCGATCGCGCCGTAGCGCGCGTCGGTCGCCGCCTCCGGCAAAAGGTCGCGCAGCTTCACCGCGGTTCCTTCGCACTCACCAGCAGCATTTGGTCGGCCTTGGGCAGATCGAAACGGGGCGGAACGTCGAGCAACGGGGCCACGCGTTCGATCACTTGAGCGCCGACCGGCACCGCGTTCCAGCCCGATGTGGTGAAGCCATGGGTTTCGGGCAGCCCCTGCGGTTCGTCGAGCATGATCAGCAAAAGATAACGCGGCTTGTCGGAGGGCAATATGGCGGTGAAACTGGTCAAGACTTTGGTCTTGGAATATCGCCCGCCAACGACTTTGTCCGAGGTGCCGGTTTTTCCGCCCACATAGTACCCTGCGACATTGGCTCTCGTCGCGGTGCCTTTTTCGACGTTCAGGCGCATCAAATACCGCATTTTTTCAGCCGTTTCGGGCTTGATGACCCGCTGCGCCAGACGCTCGGCCTCCGCCTGATCGCGCTTGAGGAATGTCGGCGGGATCATTTTCCCGCCATTGACCAGCGCGGAAATCCCCATCACCGCCTGAAGCGGGGCTACCGAAAGGCCGTGCCCGAAGGCAATGGTCACCGTGTTGAGTTCGCCCCAATGCTTGGGAACCAACGGCTCAGCGCTTTCCGGCAATTCGGTGCGCAGGCGGTCAAGCTGCCCGAGCTTTTTAAGAAACGCCTTGTGGTATTCGACGCCAAGCGAGAGCGCCATGCGCGCCGTGCCGATGTTCGACGAGTATGTGAAAATTTCCGGCACCGAAAGGACACGCTTTTGCGCGTGGAAGTCATGGATCTCGAATTTTCCGTAGCGGAGCGGCATGCGCGCATCGAATGACGACGACAATGAAACACGGCCACTGTCGAGTGCCATCGCCAGCGTCAGCGCCTTGAACGTCGAGCCCATCTCGTAGACGCCGGTGGTCAGACGATTGAGCCGGTTTGGGTCCGTAGCCTCGCGCGGATTATTCGGATCAAAGTCGGGCTCCGAGACCATGGCGATGATTTCGCCGGTGTTGACGTCGGCAATGACACCAGCCGAGGCCTTGGCCTTGTATTTGTCACGCGCAGCGATCAGTTCATCACGCAGCGCGTATTGCACGCGCAGATCGACCGCAAGGGTGACCGGCCGCTGCAGCTGATCGGTGGCGAGCCCCGCCATATGCAGTGCGGCTAACCCCTGGCCATCCAGCCACTTTTCGATGCCCGCGATCCCCTGGTTGTCGATGTTGACATGACCAATCTCGTGCGAGACGACGGCACCGTTGGGGTAGATGCGCTTATTCTCAGTCAGGAAGCCAACCCCGGGAATGCCGAGGCGGTGAATCTCCTGCTGCTGGCTTGGCGTGATCTCGCGCCTGAGCCAGACGAAGCCGCGCTTCGACGACAGGCGCTCGCGGACTTCGCTCGCGTCGAGATCAGGCAACACCGCCGTGAGCAGTTCGACCGCTTCGTCGACGTCGATGATTTTACGCGGCTCGGCGAATAAGGACGGCGTCTTCACGTCGGTTGCGAGGATCTCGCCATTGCGATCGAGGATGTCCGGGCGCGCGGTAGCGACCGCATCCTGCGTGACACTGCGGCGACCGCCGTGACCTTCGCTGGTGGTCGCGAACATCACCAGCCGCAGCGCAATGATCGAAAAGATTCCGGCGAACGCCACAACGGCCAGGCCGAGCCGCGCCTTCGCCTTCACGTTGCGGTCAACATCGTGGCCGTAGAGGAGCGAACGCAGAAGGCGCTGCCAGCGGTTTTCCGTATGTCTTTTCGCTTCGTTCATTGCGGCTACCGTCCCGGCGGCAACACACTGCCGGTCGTGTCGGGGGCAGGCGCGAGCATGGCCCCGATGGGATCGTCGCCGGGTGACGGAACAACCACCGCCGGGCGCTCGGGCAACCGGTCAAGCTTGTCGATTTGAGTCGCTTTGACCGGCTGCAGGGCCAGATGGCGGTCGGCCAGCCCCTGTATGCGGCCGGGCGTATCGAGCTTCGCCCATTCAGCGCGCAATACGGCGATAGCGTTGCGCTCGCGGCGCAATTCGCCGCGCAACTTGGCCACGCGTTCGGCCTGAAGGGTGGAGTCGAACTTGATCTTGTACACAAAAGAAGCTGCCAGGATCAGCGCTCCGATAACCAGGATATTGAGAAGGCGCATGACTCACCGGCCCTTCAATGCGTCGGCCAGCGACGGTACACGGGGCAACAGATCCGGTGACACGCCGGCGCGAGCGGGCGCTTCGGTGCGCTCGGCCGCACGCAACTTGGCGGAACGGGCGCGCGGGTTGCGCACGATTTCACCTTCATCGGCTGCGACGGGTCGCTTGGTGAGCGTGCGAAACGTGGGCGGCGGACGTTTGACTTCCGGCGCGTGTCGCGAGCCACCGCGGCTCTGGCTGCGATCGGTAAAAAACGACTTTGCGATGCGATCTTCGAGCGAGTGAAACGACACCACCACCAGCCGACCGTCGGCTTTCAGGACTCGTTCGGCGGCCTGAAGCGCTCTGACAAGCTCACCGAGTTCATCGTTCACGAAGATGCGAAGCGCCTGAAATGTGCGCGTTGCCGGATGAATATCGCCGGGACGTGACCGCACGACGGAGGCGACGATATCCGCAAGCGCGCGGGTCGTTACGATCGGCGCGCTGGCGCGCGCCTTGACAATGGCGCGCGCAACGGCGCGTGAATGCCGCTCCTCACCGAGAGTAAAGATGATGTCAGCGAGATCCCGTTCGCTGGCCGTGTTGACGACGTCGGCGGCGTTGGCGCCCTCGCCGCTCATGCGCATGTCGAGCGGTCCGTCGAGACGAAACGAAAAGCCGCGCCCCGCGGTATCGAGCTGCATGGAAGAGACGCCCAGATCGAGCACGACGCCATCGATCGCGTCATAGCCGGCCTCACGGGCGATGGTGTCGAGATTGGAGAACCGATCTTCGATCAGGGTCAGGCGGCCTTTGGCCTCCTCGACCAGATCGGCGCCGCGCGCGACGGCA
>DASXLC010000119.1:0-38275 GCA_036496445.1 Pseudolabrys sp.
GCGACGATGGCCGCATACGCAACTATCGCGCACACGGGTTGCGCAAGGCGGCGCTGCGGGCGCTGGCACATGCCGGATGCACAGGCGTCGAACTGATGCACGTCAGCGGGCACAGTTCGCTTAAACAGCAGCAGTATCTGGAGGAAGTTGAACAGGAACTCATGGCCCACAACGCCATGAGCAAGCTGGTCGCCTACGGGGCCAAAACGGCAACATCCGGTGACTAACCTTTTTACAAACCGGTGACTAACTTTGCGGAAGGGCCTGAAAAATAGGGCTTGGCGGATGGTAGTGGCGACCCCGGCTGGATTCGAACCAGCGACCCTCAGCTTAGAAGGCTGATGCTCTATCCGGCTGAGCTACGGGGTCCGCGTAAACGGTTTAGCCGCAGCCAGTCTCCGCTGCAAAGATACAGTGCCACGCCTGTCCCTGATGCCCACAGGCTCCGGAGAAAGGTCATCGGCCGAACGCCACTTACTTCACCGATTTCGACTGAGAAATTAAGACCTTAGACCAATTTCTGATCTCGGCTCATGTTGTTTCTGAGGATAACGGGCGAGCGTTTTGATCGTCGTATCAATTTCCGCAATGGCGCGGCATGCTCGTCGCCAGAATCCGCCACCACCACGCGCTCGGCACCATCTGGAACTGAAATCATGTTTATTGCGACCCGCTCCTTACGGAGGTCTCTTCCCGTGCTTCGCGTCGCTCGCGCCGGCCTTGCCGCCGCGCTCCTGACTCTTGCCTGGGTGTTGGCGCCTGCGAGTGCGGCCGAAAAGTCGTTCAAGCAAAGCGCACTCGACGAGGCGGCAATCAAGCTTGAGGCACAGATCAAAAGCGATGCCGGCGCGGTGGCCAAGCCCGCCGCCACCTTGCGCCGGGACGCTGACACCGCCTTTCAGAAGAATGAGTTCCGGTCGGGCATGGTCGTCCTCAGTCAGCTTGTCACGGTCGCCCCCGATGATGCTTCAAGCTGGCTGCGACTTGCCCGTACCATCCTCCAAATCAAGCCGCGCGATGATCGCGAGAAGGCGCTGCTGTTCGATCGGGCGTCGACGGCTGCCTATATCGCCTATCAGCGGGCAGGCGATCGCAATCTGGAAGCCGACAGCCTGTCAGTCCTCGGCCGAACGCTTGCCGATCGGCAGCAGTGGCGAGGTGCGCTCGATTCCCTGCGCCTCTCACTCGAATTGCGCGAGACAGCTGAACTGCGTGGCCAATACGAAAAGCTGCGGGCCGAGCATGGGTTCCGTCTGCTCGACTTTACCGTCGACTCCGACTCGATCGCGCCGCGCGCCTGTTTTCAGTTCTCCGAGGAATTGCCCGGCCGTCGTACCGATTTTTCACCTTTTGTCGCGGTCGCAGGCGTGGACCGGCCGGCGACATCGGCAGGCGAAAAACAGCTTTGCGTGGAGGGTCTCAAGCACGGCGAACGCTATTCCATAACTCTGCGGGCCGGGCTTCCGTCTGTCGTGAAGGAAACGCTGGCAAAGTCTGCTGAATTCACGATCTTTGTTCGCGACCGCAAGCCATTTGCGCGCTTTTCAGGCAAGGCCTACGTGCTGCCGCGTACGGGCCAGCGCGGCATTCCGGTGCTCAGCGTCAATACCAAAGCAGTCGCGCTTTCCATTTATCGGATTGGCGATCGCAATCTCATCGACACGCTCCTTGGCTACGACTTCCAGCGCAATCTGAGCCGTTATCAGGCCGAGCGCCTGGCCAACGAGCGCGGCGCCCGGATATGGAGCGGTGAGCTCGCCGTCGAGCCCAAGCTCAATACAGAGGTGACAACTGCATTTCCACTGGATGAGGCAGTCAAGGATCTTGGGCCCGGAGTCTACGCCATCACCGCCGAGCCGAAAGATGTCGTCTCCAGTGATTACGGGCAGCAGGCGACACAATGGTTCATCGTTTCCGATCTCGGCCTCACGGCCTACACCGCGCATGACGGCATCGATGTCTTTATTCACTCGCTGGCGAGCGCCGATCCGCGCGGCAGCGTTGAGGTGCGGCTGGTTGCACGCAACAATGAGGTGCTTGCGGTTCGCCAGACTGACCGCAACGGGTTCATCCATTTCGAGGCCGGTCTTGCGCGCGGGGAAGGCGGCGCAGCACCGGCTGCAATCGTTGCCAGCGAAAAAAACGACTACGCGTTCTTGAGCCTGAAATCGCCTGCGTTCGATTTGTCCGATCGTGGCGTTGCCGGCCGGCCGGTTCCGGCAGGACTCGATGCCTTCGTCTATACGGAACGCGGCGTCTACCGCACCGGGGAAACGGTTGTTGTAACCGCGCTGCTGCGTGATGTGCGTGGCGTGGCGGCGCCGAATGTTCCGTTGACATTGGTCATTGCGCGCCCCGACGGCGTCGAATATCGCCGCGCGCTTGTGCCCGATCAGGGCCTCGGTGGCCGTTCCATGAGCGTGCCGATCGTCGCGTCTGCCGCGACAGGCACCTGGCGGGTCGCGGCTTACACCGATCCCAAGCGACCACCGGTGGGTGAGACGACGTTCATGGTGGAGGACTATGTACCCGATCGTATCGAGTTCGATCTTGCGTCCTCCGCGAAGGGAATTACCCGCACTGCACCGGCCCAGTTGCGCGTCGAGGGGCATTTCCTCTACGGCGCGCCGGCCTCGAACCTGGAGCTGTCGGGCCAGGTATCGATTGCCGCTGCCAGGGAGCTTCCGGGTTTTCCCGGCTACGCCTTCGGCTTGTTCGATGACGACGTGACAGCGATCCGCCAGGAACTCGACGACCTGCCGAGCACGGACGCCGCCGGCAAGGCGACATTTCCGGTCAAGCTCGACAAGATGCCGGCGAGCGGCCGGCCACTGGAAGCGCAGATCACAGTAAGCATGGCGGAATCGGGCGGTCGCGCGGTCGAGCGCAAGCTGACGCTGCCGGTGACGCCCGATGCTGCGATGCTCGGCGTGAAACCGGCATTCTCCGGCCGCTCGCTCGCCGATGGAGCCAACGCCGATTTCGACGTGGTCATGGTCGGGCCCGACGGCAAGGCGCTGCCGAAGAACGGTCTGCGTTACGAACTGCTCAAGGTCGAGAGCAGCTATCAGTGGTATCGCCAGAACGGCCAATGGGAATACGAGCCGGTCAAGCGCACCGAGCGTGTGGCCAACGGTACGGTTGACGTCGCTGCCGACAAGCCAGCACGTGTGTCGGTGCCCGTGAAGTGGGGCCGTTATCGATTGGAAATCTCGACCGGCGAGGTCAATGGTCCGGTCACTTCGCTCAGCTTTGATGCGGGCTTCTATGCGGAATCGAACGCGGACACCCCGGACCTTTTGGAAGTCGCGCTCGACAAGTCTGACTACAAACCGGGCGATACATTGAACGTTGCGGTGACGGCCCGAACGGCCGGGCGTCTCACGGTCAACGTATTCACCGACCGCCTTGTCGCCAGCCAGTCGCAGGATGTGAAAGCCGGAGCCGCACGGGTCAGCCTGAGCGTCGGCCGCGACTGGGGCACGGGGGCCTATATGGTCGCCACCTTGCGCCGCCCGCTTGATGCGGCCGCACAGCGAATGCCCGGCCGCGCAATCGGCGTGCAGTGGTTCTCAATCGACAAAGCGGCGCATACCCTCGCACTCGACTTGAAACTACCGTCAACGATGCGGCCAGGTTCGACGTTGACGGTGCCGATCAAGCTCGGCGGACTTGTTTCCGGCGAGGAGGCGCGCGTCGTCGTGGCAGCCGTCGACATCGGCATTCTCAATCTCACCAACTACAAACCGCCGGCGCCCGACGATTATTATCTCGGGCAACGCCGTCTCACTGCCGAGATCCGCGACCTTTACGGCCAATTGATTGATGGCATGCAGGGTGCACGCGGGCAAATCCGTTCGGGCGGCGATGCTGGCGGCTCCGAATTGTCCGGCTCGCCTCCGGCGCAGGCGCCTCTCGCACTTTACTCCGGGATTGTCACCGTTGGTCGCGACGGAAGTGCGCAGGTCCAATTCGATATTCCAGCTTTCGCCGGCTCCGTTCGCGTGATGGCCGTAGCATGGAGCAAGAACAAAGTCGGCAAGGCGTCCGGCGATGTCATCGTCCGCGATCCCGTCGTGCTGACCGCGACGCTCCCGCGCTTCCTGCGCACCGGCGACAAAGGCGCGGTCCAGCTCGAACTCGATAACATCGAAGGCGCGGCCGGCGACTACATGATCGCGTTTGTCGCCAACGGTGCTGCCAGGCTCGAGGACGACAAGCCGCAAGTACTCAAACTGGCCGCCAGGCAGCGTGATCGCATTTCGGTTCCTGTGGGCGCGTCCGGCTCGGGGCCAGGCACTATCACGGTCAAGGTCAGCGGGCCGGACAATTTCGCCCTCGAACGCAGCTATCCGCTCGATGTGCGACCGGCGACGCAAATTCTGACGCGCCGCAGCGTTCGTATGCTGGCCAAGGGCGAGACGCTCACCGTCTCGAAAGACTTGTTCGCCGATTTCGTGCCGGGAACAGGACGCGCCGGCCTCTCGGTTGCGGTGTCGGCTTCGCTCGACGCGGCGACGCTTCTCAACGCGCTCGACCGCTACCCGTTCGGATGCTCCGAGCAGGTTGCGAGCCGGGCCATGGCGATGCTCTACGTCAACGAGCTCGCTGCGCAGGCGCGGCTGGCGCCCGACGGCGAAATCGAGCAGCGCATCAAGGACGCCATTCCGCGCCTGCTGGCGCGGCAGAACTCAAATGGGTCGTTCGGCCTGTGGTCGGTCGGCGGCGAGGATCCGTGGCTCGATGCCTATGTGACGGATTTCCTGACTCGTGCGCGCGAGCGCGGGTTCGATGTGCCCGCAACCGCGTACACGCTCGCCGTTGATCGTCTGCGCAATTATGTCGCGACCGCTCCTGAGCCCGGCAAGAATGGCGGTCGTGAACTCGCCTATGCGCTCTACGTGCTGGCGCGCAATGGTGCCGCGCCAGTTGGTGATTTGCGTTACATCGCCGACGTCAAGATTTCGGACGTCGCAACCCCAATCGCAAAAGCGCAGATTGCGGCCGCGCTGGCGATGGTTGGCGACAAGGCGCGCGCCGATAACGTCTATCTTGCGGCGCTCAACGCCATATCGCCGCAGCCAAAGCTTGATCTGGGCCGCGCCGATTTCGGGTCTGCCTTGCGTGACGCCGCGGCGTTGGTGACGCTGGCGTCGGAAGGGCGGGCGCCGCAAAAAACGATTGACGACGCTGTGCTCAGGATCGATAGCGCGCGCGCCTTGACTGCCGGCACGTCCACCCAGGAAGACGCATGGCTCGTGCTTGCCGCCCGCGCGCTCGCCAAACAGCTCAACGCGATTTCGCTTACGGTCGACGGAGAGCCGCATCAGGGAGCATTCTATCGCAGCGTGCGGGCCGACGACCCCGCGCCGGTCGTGGTGGCGAACCAGGGTGAGGGCAATGTGCAGGCTGTTGTGTCGGTGAGCGGATCGCCGCTCACCCCGGAACCCGCAGCCGAACAGGGCTTCAAGATCGAGCGCAGCTATCACACGCTCGAGGGCGAAAAAGTCGATCCGGGGAAAACCAGGCAAAACCAACGTTTTGTGGTGGTGCTTAAAATGACCGAGCCGCAGCCGCAATTCGGCCGCGTCATCGTTGCCGATTATCTGCCGGCCGGTTTCGAGATCGACAATCCGCGGCTGGTGTCATCGGGGGAGACGGGCACGCTCACCTGGATCGTCGATGCGGGTGAGCCGGTCAACACGGAATTCCGCGACGACCGGTTCACGGCAGCCTTCGACCGCAACAAGGATTCCGCCCCGGTATTCACAGTCGCTTATGTGGTGCGTGCGGTTTCACCTGGGCGCTATGTGTTGCCCCAGGCGAAAGTCGAGGACATGTACCGGCCCGACCGGTTCGGGCGCACCGCAACCAGTACCATTGAGATATCGCCGAAATGAACCGCTGGAGGCTATTTTTCGGGGGTGCGGGTGCATTTGCCGCCGGACTGCTACTCGCCTTCGGCGCCTGGGCCTATTCGTTCGGGTCTGCGCCACTTGGCAAAGGTCTCGAATATTCGCACGTCGTCCTCGACCGCGAGGGGCGTCTGTTGCGCGCCTATGCGACCGACGACGGACGCTGGCGGCTCCCGGCCAACGCGCAGGATGTCGATCCGCGTTTCCTGACGTTGCTCTTCGCCTACGAAGACAAACGGTTCCGCAGCCATTACGGCGTCGATCCGTTGTCTCTCGGACGCGCGGCGATTCAATTCGCCGCCAGCGGCCACATCGTCTCGGGCGGTTCGACGATCACCATGCAGGTCGCGCGGCTGCTGGAGCCGCGCGAGCATCGCAGCCTGAGCGCAAAGTTGCGGCAGATCGTGCGTGCGCTTGAACTTGAGCGCGCTCTTCCCAAGGACGAAATCCTCGCGCTTTATCTGACGTTGGCGCCTTACGGCGGAAATCTTGAGGGTATCCGTGCAGCCGCGCTGGCGTATTTGGGCAAGGAGCCGCGCAAATTATCCTTGGCCGAAGCCGCGCTCTTGGTCGCCCTACCGCAATCACCCGAATTGCGCCGGCCAGACCGTTTTCCCGACGCCGCCCGCGCCGCACGCAACCGTGTGCTTGATCGCGTGGCGGCCGCAGGAGTTGTACCGCCTGACGAAATCGCGCGTGCGCGATCTCAACCGGTGCCGCACGCACGCAAGCAACTTCCCATGCTGGCGCCGCATGCGGCTGACCGGGTTGTATCGCTCGAACCAGATCGACGCGTTCATCGGCTTACCATCGAGCTTCCCTTGCAGAAGACGCTGCAGGGCCTTGCGCTCGAACGGGCGCAGGGACTGGGATCCGATATCTCGGTCGCCATTCTTGCGGTGGACAATACAAGCGGTGAGGTGAGGGCGCGTGTCGCCTCGGCCGATTATTTCGACGCGCGCCGCGCCGGCCAGGTGGACATGACCCAGGCCTTGCGCTCGCCCGGTTCGACCTTGAAGCCGTTTATCTATGGCCTCGCTTTCGAGGATGGCCTCATCCACCCCGAAACACTGGTCGACGACAAACCGGCGCGCTACGGCAGCTACACGCCCGAAAATTTCGACCAGACCTTCCAGGGCACGGTCACGGTTAGACGGGCGCTGCAATTGTCGCTCAATGTTCCGGCAATCGCGGTGCTCGGCAAAGTTGGCGTCAACCGCCTGAGCGCGCGGCTGGCGCAGACCGGCGCCGCACTGGTATTGCCGAAAGGCGAGGCTCCGGGCCTGGCTATGGGCCTTGGCGGGGTCGGTGTCCGGCTATCCGACCTGGTCATGCTTTATGCCGGGTTGGCGCGGCTCGGTGCGGCGGTGCCGCTGAGCGAGCGCCAGGATACTTCTCCGTCAAAGACCCGCAGACTGCTCGATCCCGTTGCCGCCTGGTATGTCGGCAACATTCTCATCGGCGCGCCGCCGCCGGACAATGCGCCGCACGGCCGCATTGCCTTCAAGACGGGGACTTCCTACGGCTATCGGGATGCCTGGGCCGTCGGCTTCGATGGCCGCATGACGATTGGCGTATGGGTCGGACGACCGGACGGTGCGCCGGTCCCGGGCCTGGTGGGCCGCGCATCTGCCGCGCCGATCTTGTTCGATGCATTCGCGCGCGCGGGCTTTGCGCCCGCAGCATTGCCGCACGCACCCAAAGGAGCCGTCATCGCTGCCGGAAACAAGCTTCCGCCGCCGCTCCAGCGCTTTAGCGCCGGCGGCCCAGGCGAGGCGATCGAGCCGCCGCGGATCATGTTTCCGCCGGACGGCGCGCAGCTGGAGCTTGCCTCCGGCAGCCAGCTCGATCCGGTTGCGCTCAAGATTGTCGGCGGCCGTGCGCCGCTCACCGTCATGGTGAATGGCGTGCCCTTGGCCGCGCAGAACGGCCGAGGCACCGTATTCTTCCAGCCCGATGGCCCCGGCTTTGTGCACCTGACGGTGATGGACGCGCGCGGCGCCGCCGACAGTGTCACCGTGCGGCTGCAGTAGGGGCGAATGACAAGGGCCGTGGCTTGGGCTTATTGTCCGGCCAAAGTTGCGGATTCAGGGCATCAAACAGGTGAGCATCAGTACTGATCAGGGACGGACGTCCTTTGCTCCGGCGCGAGGACTGGCTGCGGCGCTCGACTATGCCGTCGGTTCGCACCGGCGTGCGGCGGCGCTGCTCGTGGCATTCTCGCTTGTCGCGTTTCTTCCGGGCTTCTTCCAGATTCCGCCGGTCGACCGCGATGAAGCCCGCTTCGCGCAAGCCACCAAGCAGATGCTGGAAACACACGAGTATGTCGACATCCGTTTTCAGGACGAGGTCCGCTACAAGAAGCCGGTTGGCATCTATTGGCTGCAAGCTGCCGCCGTGAAGGTTGGTGAGGCGCTCGGCGTGCCGCAGGCGCGCACGGTGATCTGGCTCTATCGCTTCCCATCGCTCGCCGGTGCGACATTCGCCGTCCTCTTGACGTATTGGGCCGCGCTTGCCTTCGTTGGCCGTCGCGCCGCAGTTGCCGCCGCGCTGATGATGGCGAGCTCGGTCCTGCTCGGCGTCGAGGCGCGCCTCGCCAAGACCGACGCGATGCTGTTGCTCACCTGCGTCGCAGCGATGGGGGCAATGGCGCGCATCTATCTGGCGAGCCAACGTGAGCCTGAGACGAAGATCGGCTGGACCCAGCCGGCGATCCTGTGGACAGCGCTCGCCGCCGGTGTACTGCTGAAGGGGCCGGTGATCCTGATGTTCGTCGGACTTACAGCCATCGTGCTCTCGATTGTTGACCGTTCGGCGCGTTGGGTGTGGTCGATGCGGCCCGTCGCCGGTTTTCTCTGGCTCATACTGCTGGTATCTCCGTGGTTCCTGGCGATCGTCGCGAGATCCGGAGGCAGATTCTTCGCGGAAGCGCTCGGCCACGACATGCTCAGCAAAGTGACCAGCGGGCAGGAGGCGCACGGCGCGCCCCCTGGCTTCTATCTCCTGCTGTTCTGGGTGACGTTTTGGCCGGGCTCGGTCTTGACCGGCCTGGCCGCGCCGGCGGTGTGGGCATCCCGCCGCGAGCCCGCCGCACGATTCCTGCTCGCGTGGCTGATCCCATCCTGGCTTGTCTTCGAGGCCGTGATGACAAAGCTGCCGCACTATGTGCTGCCGCTGTATCCCGCCATCGCCATTCTGATCGCCGGTGTTCTCCAATCCGGCAGCTTGTCAAAAGCGCGCTGGATGGTGCGCGGCACGATTGGCTGGCTCCTGTTTCCGGCTGCCATCGCGATCGCGGCGCTGGTCGTCTTCATTATGTTCGGTCGTGAACTCGGTCTGATCGCGTGGCCATTTTCCGCCCTTGCGGTAATTACCGGACTGTTTGCCTGGTGGCTCTATGAGGTGGACGGCCCCGAACGTTCGCTGCTGCGCGGAATGATCGCCTCGATCCTGATCGCGATCTCGGTCTACGCAATCACGTTTCCGCTGCTGCCGTCGCTGTTTCCAAGCGCCATGATCGCCGATGAAATACACGCGACCGATTGCAAGGAGCCGCGCGTCGCCTCGACATTTGCTTATCAGGAGCCGAGCCTGGTCTTCCTGCTTGGCACCGACATCCGCTTCACCGACGGCGCGGGAGCCGCCGATTTCCTGCGCTCGGGGCCATGTCATTTCGTCTTGATCGACCCACGCAGCGAACGGAGCTTCGTGCAGCGCGCTGAATCGGTCGCATTGCGTTATTCGCTCATCCAGCGCATTGAAGGCTACAATATCAGCATCGGAAAGCCGGTATCGATGACGGTCTTCCGCTCGCAGGCGAGCCCATGAGCGTGGCCAACGGATTTAATCGCGCTGAAGGCGCGGCAGTTGCGGCGCTGCGGCGCTGCGCGGCCAGTGTTATGACCGCGCTCACTGTGCTGGCCCGGCCTGCGCGCGGGAATGCCCGGCTCGTTTCGCTTTCGCCGCGCCAGCTTGCGATAGCGGCCGGCGCATTCCTCGCCGTGTATCTGCTGTCGATGATGACGATCGATGCGGCGGCCATCCGTGGCGTCGGCCATCTGCCACGCTGGATCATTTCATTTTTTGATGACATCACCGATTTTGGCAAGTCGGGCTGGTTCCTCTGGCCGCTCGGACTGCTTTTTCTGGCGCTCGCTGCGTTGCCGCCGGCGCTGACGCCGATCTCACAGCGGGTGCTCGCGGCGATCATGGTGCGCACCGGATTCCTGTTCGCGGCGATTGCCGTGCCCAGCCTTTTTGTCACGATCATCAAGCGGATGATCGGACGCGCGCGTCCAAATGTCGGCGGCAGCCTCGATCCAACTCTGTTCATTCCTTTCGAGGGGCACGCGGCCTATGCCGGAACCCCGTCCGGTCATGTCACCACGGCGTTCGCCGTGATGGTGGCCTTCGGGACACTGTGGCCCCGCGCCCGCACGGCACTGTTGGTCTATGCGCTGTTGATTGCGGTGAGCCGCGTCATGGTGATTGCGCACTACCCGAGCGATACATTTGCCGGTGCGGTCGTCGGGATAGCGGGTGCCGTGCTGGTGCGGCGCTTTTTCGCGCAGCGCGGGCTTGGTTTTGCGATTGAGGCAAACGGCACGATCCATCAATACCCGGGCCCGTCGCTCCAACGCATCAAAGCGGTTGCCCGCGGGCTTCTGTCCCCATAAGACATCGCCGCATGAATACAATCGATCCGGCGGTGTCCGTTGTGGTGCCGGTCCGCAATGAGGCCGGCAATATTGCGCTGCTTGTGGCTGAAATCGCCAAAGCGCTGGAAGGGCAGTGGTCCTTCGAGGTCGTCTACGTCGATGACGGGTCAACTGACGCCACCGAGGCAGAGCTGAAACGGCTGATGACGCAGCACGCGTGGCTGCGCTGCGTTCGCCACAGGCAGTCATGTGGACAGTCGGCGGCTGTACGGACCGGTGTCGCGGCCGCACGGGCCTCCATTGTGGCAACGCTCGACGGCGACGGCCAGAATGACCCCAAATTTATTCCGGCGCTTGTTCGCGCACTGGAAGCGGGCAACCCGCGCGTTGGACTCGTCGCGGGTCAGCGCGTTGGCCGTAAATCGGGCGGGTTCAAGAAACTTCAATCGAAGATCGCCAATGCAGTGCGCGGTGCCGTCCTGCGTGATGGCACTCGCGACACCGGCTGCGGATTGAAGGCGTTCCGTCGCGCTGTGTTCCTCGGCCTGCCGTATTTCGATGGCTTACACCGCTTTCTTCCCGCGCTGATACGGCGCGAAGGTCTGGACATCGGCTATGTCGATGTGGTCGACCGGCCACGGGCACACGGCGTATCGAACTATGGACTGTGGGACCGGCTGTGGATCGGCATATTCGATCTCGCCGGCGTGTGGTGGCTGATCCGCCGCAAGAAGCGAACTCCGGAAATCTCGGAAAACTAGGCAAGGAAAATACCATGCTGGTCGATATCGCGAATTCCGTCGGCGGTTATCTGCACGACGTATTCATCGGCACCGTGGATTGGGGAATATTGATCGGCTACTTCGCGCAGATAATGTTCGCAATGCGATTTGTTGTGCAGTGGATTGCCTCCGAGCGTGCCGGAAGGAGTGTTGTGCCGACCGCCTTCTGGGTGTTTTCGATTGGCGGCGGATTGATGTTGCTCGGTTACGCGCTTTACAGGAGGGATCCAGTTTTCATTATCGGGCAGGCCTTCGGTGTATTCGTCTATCTGCGCAATCTGCAATTCGTCATGCGCAGCGGCGGAACGACGACGGCAGTGTGATTGAATTCGCGCCTTTTCAGGCTTACCGGCCCGCAGCGCGGGCGAGAACAGCGAATCCACGTTCGAGATCGGCGATCAGATCGTCGGGATCTTCCAGTCCGATGTGGAAGCGTATCGTCGGGCCGCCCGGAGCCCATTTGGTAGCGGTGCGATATTCGGAACAGTCGAACAGGATGGCCAGGCTTTCGAATCCACCCCATGAATAGCCCAAACCAAACAATGCGAGCTCGTTGAGGAAAGCGTGCACCGACTGCTCGCTTGCCGGCTTGAGCACGATGCTGAACAGGCCGCAGGCGCCGGTGAAGTCACGCTTCCAGATGTTGTGGCCCGGATCAGTTTCGAGCGCGGGGTGCAACACCCGCAAGACTTCGGGCCGTTGTTCGAGCCATCGCGCGACGCGAAGGCCAGATTGATAGTGACGCGCAAGCCGGACGCCGAGTGTCCGCAGGCCGCGAAGTGCGAGATACATGTCGTCGGGACCGACGCATAACCCCATCGAGTAAACGGTGTCCTTTAGCGCCGGCAGAGTCGCCGCATTCGCCGACACGCAGCCGAACATGATGTCGGAGTGGCCTCCGATGTATTTGGTGCCGGCCTGAATCTGCATATCGACGCCGTTGTCGAAGGCGCGGAAATAGAGCGGCGTCGCCCAGGTATTGTCCATCATCACGATCGCCTTCCTGTCGTGCGCGACTTTGGCGATGGCGGGGATGTCCTGCATTTCGAAGCTTTGCGAGCCGGGCGCTTCCACGAAAACAGCGCGCGTGTTTGTCTTGAATGATTTTGCGATGTCGGCGCCGATAACGGGATCGTAGTAAGTCGTTTCCACACCCAGGCGCTTGAATACGCCGTTGCAGAAATTTCGCGTCGGCCGGTAGACACTATCGGGGACCAGGACGTGATCGCCCGAGCGGGCGACGGCAAGGAGCGCGGCCGCAATTGCCGCCAGTCCGGATGGAAGCAGGGCCACGCCTGCGCAAGTCTCGCCGTCGAGTTCGCGCAGGGCATCTTCCAGCGCTTCGGAGGTAGGCGTGCCGCGCCGGCCATAATTGTAGCGGGCGCGGTGGGCGACTTGATCTTCCGCAGTGGGATAGAGCAAGGTCGAGGCGTGATAGACCGGCGGATTGACAAATCCGTGATTGGCCTGCGGATCGCGGCCGGATGTCACAAGCCGGGTGTCCGGCTTGATTGGGGCTTTGATCTTCTTCGTCATTTGGTCTTCTTCATCATCTGATCGGATGACCCTATTCAGGACAGCGTGATACCACCGCGCCGACATATACGTCCGCATAGGCTGCGAGCGTCAACCCCTTGACCCGGCAGGCCGATCGTTCTGAGATGCCCCGCGCTTAAGGGGCATCGAGAGAGGAACGGCCGCAATTCGCTATTGATACCGCCGGGCCGAAGGCCGGCGGCGGAAGTTTTTCGCCAGTCTCGCAAGGCCGCACCCGAACTCGTTTGGAAGGAACCATCATATGAAGCGATTTGCCACCATTGTCGCGCTCGTCGTCGCCGTTGCCGCGCAAGGCGCGTCCGCACAAACGCTGAAAGCGGTAAAGGATCGGGGGATGCTGAATTGCGGCGCCAACGGAACCCTCGCGGGCTTCGGGCTTCCCGACGCGCAGGGAAAATGGACCGGGCTCGACGTAGATTTTTGCAGGGCCATCGCTGCCGCGGTCTTGAACGACCCCGACAAGGTCAAATTCGTACCGTTGTCGGCCAAGGACCGCTTTACCGCCTTGCAATCGGGTGAAGTAGATGTGCTGGCGCGCAACACGACGTGGACATCGTCGCGCGATACATCGCTCGGGCTGAATTTCACGGGCGTCAATTACTATGACGGCCAGGGCTTCATGGTGCGCACGGCGCTCAAGGTGAATTCAGCACTCGAGCTCAACGGGGCAGCCATCTGCGTGCAGCAGGGCACCACGACCGAGCTCAATCTTGCGGATTACTTTGCAGCCAGCAAGATGCAGCTCAAGACCGTGACCTTCGCTACGGCGAATGAGGCGGTGAAGGCGTATGATGCCGGCCGCTGCGATGCCTATACCACCGACGCCTCGGCTCTCTATGCGGAGCGGTTAAGGGTCGCAAATCCAGGCGACCACATCATCCTTCCCGAAATCATTTCGAAGGAGCCGCTCGGTCCGGCCGTGCGTCACGGTGACGACCAGTGGTTCGATGTTGTGAAGTGGACGCTGTTCGCGATGATCGATGCCGAAGAGCTCAATATTTCCTCGAAGACTCTCGACGAAGCGATGAAATCGGCCAATCCCGAAATAAAGCGTTTCGTCGGAACTGAAGGCAACTTCGGCGAACAGCTTGGTCTGACCAAAGACTGGGCGGCCCGCATCATCAAACTTGTGGGCAACTACGGCGAGTCGTTCGAACGCAACGTCGGCCAAAGCTCACCGCTGAAGATCGAACGTGGTTTGAACAAGTTGTGGAACAAAGGCGGGATACAATACGCACCGCCAATTCGCTGACCGGACGACGCGCGTTGCCGCGGCAAGCTCGCGGCGGTTCCTACTGAAAGGAGTCGTCGCGCAGCAGGCCCGACGAGGGATACATGTCGAGTGAGATTTCGGCATTGTCGCGGCCCGCGCAGGTCGTCTTCTACAACGACCCGAAGTTTCGCAGCATCGCCTACCAGTTCGTCCTGTGCGCCGTCGTAGGATTTCTGGTCTATGGCGCCACAAGGAATGCGATCGACAACCTCGCACGCGCCCAGATTGCGTCCGGGTTCGGCTTCTGGAATACGACCGCCGGATTCGACATCAGTCAGACACTGATCGAGTACTCGGCGCGGGGCTCGACCTATGGCCGCGCCTTCTGGGTGGGCTTGCTCAACACGCTGTTGGTGGCCGGCCTCGGCATCATTTTCGCGACTATTCTCGGTTTCATCATCGGCATCTCGCGGCTATCCAGCAATTGGCTGCTGTCAAAGGTTGCCGGCGGCTACGTCGAAACCATCCGAAATCTGCCGCTGCTGCTGCAATTGCTGTTCTGGTACAACGCCGTGCTCAAGGCGCTGCCCGATATCCGTGAGAGCATCGTTGTTGGTGGCGCCTTTCTCAACAATCGCGGCCTCTTTCTGCCGGAGCCTATTTTCAAAAGTGGTTTCGGCGCCGTCGCAATTACTGCGCTTGTCGGCATTGCCGGTTCCATCGCGTTTTTTCTCTGGGCGCGTAAGCGACAGGAGCGGACCGGACAACAAGCGCCGGTTTTTTGGGTTACGCTCGCGCTGGTGCTAGGCCTTCCGCTGGCAGTATTCGCGCTCGCCGGGTTTCCGCTGGGTTTCGACTTTCCCAAAGCAGGGCGCTTCAACATCGCCGGTGGCGTTGAGGTGTTGCCGGAATTTGCGGCGCTGCTATTTGGCCTGTCGGTCTACACGGCTGCATTTATTGCCGAGGTTGTTCGTGCCGGCATCCTCGCGGTATCGCGCGGCCAGAGCGAAGCGGCCTATTCCCTCGGGCTTCGCCCAGGGCCGACGCTTCGGTTGATCGTGGTCCCGCAGGCGATGCGGGTGATAATCCCGCCGCTGACCAGCCAGTATCTCAATCTGACAAAGAACTCCTCGCTGGCGGTGGCGATCGGCTACCCCGATTTGGTGCAGGTTTTCACCGGGACCGTGCTCAACCAGACCGGCCAGGCGGTGGAGGTCGTGGCAATCACGATGCTTGTCTATCTCGTCATCAGTCTCACGACCTCGTTGCTGATGAACATCTACAACAGCCGAATGGCGCTGTCGGAACGGTGAGGGCGCCCGCATGACCATGGCCGAAGGCGACCTTGCCGTTAGCGAAATCGCATTCGTGCGCGGGGGCAATATCGCGCCGCGGCCGCCGCCGACCGCGATGACGGGCGTGCTTGGCTGGCTGCGTGAGAAGCTTTTTTCGACGCCGTTCAATATTACGCTCACGATTTTGATAGGGCTGTTGTTTGCCTGGGTCATTCCGGAATTGCTCAAATTCCTGCTGATTGATGCGGTGTGGAGCGGCACGGACCGCGACGCGTGCCTTGAATCGGTGCAGCATCGTGAAATTGGCGCCTGCTGGCCGTTCGTCTGGGAACGGCTGCCCTATTTTATTTACGGCTCCTATCCGATTTCCGAGCGCTGGCGCGTCGATGTTTTCTTCGTGATGTTGGCGGTAGGGATCGTGTGGCTGCTGTGGCTCAATGCCCCGCGCCGCGATCTCGGCGCATTCTATTTCTTCGTGATATTGCCGGTTTCGTCGTTCATTCTGCTGTCCGGTTGGGCGGCGATCGGTCTTCAACCGGTGGATACGGTGCTATGGGGCGGCGTGCTGGTGACCATCGTGGTCGCTTCGGTTGGCATCGTCGTCTCGTTGCCGCTGGGGATACTGCTCGCGCTTGGCCGGCGGTCGCGCATGCCGGCGGTGCGCTTGCTGTCGGTGATCTTCATCGAGTTCGTGCGCGGCGTGCCGCTGATAACGGTGCTGTTCATGGCAGGCGTGATGTTGCCCTTGTTTGTGCCCGAGCAACTGTCGCCCGATAAACTGGTGCGTGCTCTCGTCGGCATCGCAATTTTTGCGTCTGCCTATATGGCGGAAGTCGTGCGCGCGGGCCTGCAGGCCATTCCCAGAGGCCAATATGAAGGGGCCATGGCGGTGGGTTTGCGCTATTGGCAAATGATGCGGCTGATCATATTGCCGCAGGCGCTGAAAGTGACGATCCCGAATATCGTCAATACCTATATCGGTTTGTTCAAGGACACGACGCTCGTCTTCATTGTCGGCATATTCGACCTCCTGCGCACGATCGAAGTGGCGCGTATCGATCCCAAATGGGCAACCCCGGTCACCAGCACAACCGGCTATGCCGTCGCCGCGATCTTCTACCTGGTCTTCTGCTACGGAATGTCGCGTTATGCACGCGCGACGGAAGCCCGCCTTGCGAAAAGCGATCGACGTTGAAGGACAAGCCATGAGCGTTGCGGAAAACCACGGATCGCTGCTCAAGCCAGCGAAGCTCAACACGCCGATTGCCGTTGAGATTGTCGATCTGAACAAGTGGTACGGCGATTTTCATGTCTTGCGCGATCTCAACCTCAAGATCATGGGAGGCGAACGTATCGTTATCTGTGGGCCATCCGGATCGGGTAAATCGACCATGATCCGTTGCATCAACCGTCTGGAAGAACACCAGGTCGGACGAATTCTCATTGATGGCGTCGAATTGACCGCAGACCTGAAAAAGATCGACGAGGTGCGACGCGAGGTCGGCATGGTGTTTCAGCACTTCAACCTGTTCCCGCATTTGTCCGTACTGGACAATTGCACGCTGGCGCCGATCTGGGTGCGCAAGATGCCGAAGAAGCTGGCCGAGGAAGTGGCGCTCCACTATCTCAAGCGGGTGAAGATCCCCGAACAGGCTGGCAAGTATCCGGGTCAGCTGTCCGGCGGCCAGCAGCAGCGGGTGGCCATTGCGCGCGCATTGTGCATGAACCCGAAGATCATGTTGTTCGACGAGCCGACATCCGCGCTTGATCCGGAGATGGTCAAGGAGGTGCTCGACACCATGGTGGAACTCGCCCACGACGGCATGACCATGCTGGTTGTGACCCACGAAATGGGATTTGCCCGCCAGGTGGCGAACCGCATCGTGTTCATGGATGAGGGCCAGATTGTCGAGGCCAATGTCCCGGAAGAGTTCTTCGCTCACCCGAAACACGAACGCACAAAGCTGTTTTTGAGCCAGATTTTGCGGTGACCCACGCTACGCTTAGTCTTTTTCGACCGCCAGATCCGGGCGCGCGCCCCATTCCGACCAGGAGCCGTCGTAGACGCGCGGCATTTTCTTGCCGATGGCGTCGAGCCCCATTGCAAGAATGACGGCGGTGACGCCCGACCCGCAGGTGGTAATGATCGGCTTGTCGATATCGACGCCTGCTTTCCTGAATGCGGCAAGGATCCTGTCCGGGGACGCCAGACGTCCGTTCTCCACTATTTCCGTGGAAGGCACGCTGAGCGCGCCCGGCATGTGACCTGGCCGCAGGCCGGGGCGTGGTTCGGGCTCGGTCCCGGCAAAACGGCCGGCCGAACGCGCATCGACGACCTGGGTGTTTTCGCTATTGAGCGCCATCTGCACATCGCTGACCATGGCCACGGCGCCGGTATCCATGCTGGCATTGAAGGTGCGTTTTGGCCGTTTCACCTCACCGGCCTCGGTGGGACGCCCTTCCTGTTTCCAGGCCGGCAGGCCCCCATCGAGAATGAACACGTTGCGTGCACCGAAAATCCGGAACGTCCACCACACACGCGGTGCAGAAAAAAATCCGAGGCCGTCATAAATCACGATGGTATCGTTCTCCGAGATGCCAAGGGCGCCAGCCGCCTCGCCGAATTGGTCGGGGCCGGGCAACATATGCGGCAGGTCCGTGGAGTCGTCCGCAACCGCGTTGATGTCGAAAAAGACCGCGCCGGGAATATGGGCAGTGAGGTATTCCGCCTTGGCATCGCGTTTCGGCGTCGGCAAATAATAAGAACCGTCGACGATGGCGACGTCCTTTTTGCCGAGCTGGCCGGCGAGCCATTCTGCCGACTTGAGCCAGCGACTTGCGGAGTTCGTGTTCATGGATGCGACCGATCAAAAGAGAACAATGCGCACCATTGCCCAATCGTTCCTTCGAGGCAACTAGGCGAGGGCAAGCCGCACGCGGCGGTTTTGTTTGCCCTTCTTTTCGATTTGCGTGACGCGAACCGCTCCGATTTCGCCGGTCGCGCGAACATGGGTTCCACCGCAGGGTTGCAGGTCCAGTCCAGAAATTTCTATCAGCCGCACACGGCCGGTGCCCGTCGGCGGTTTGACCGACATGGTCTTGACCAGACCGGGGTTGGCATCGAGTTCGGCATCGGTGATCCATCGGCTGCCGACCGGAGCATTGGAAGCAATCATCTCGGCGACCTTCGCCGTGATTGCATCCTTGTCCAGACCGGCTTCAGGGATATCGAAATCGAGGCGACTTTCGCTGTCGCCGACCGAGCCGCCGGTCACCGCATAGGGCAGTACGGCTGAGAGAAGGTGCAGCGCAGTGTGCATACGCATGCGGGCATAGCGTTTGTCCCAATCGATCGCCGCGGTGATGGCATCGCCGACCTTGAGCGCCGGCGCACCGGCTACGGGCACATGGGCAATTTCGCTCTTGGCGGCGTCAGTATAGATGGCCGTCTCGATTGGAATTCGAGCCCCGTTTTCCGTCGTGAGCGCTCCGGTGTCGCCCGGCTGTCCGCCCGACGTCGCATAGAAGACGGTGCGGTCGAGCACAATGCCGCCTTGCGCGGTGAGGGCGACCACGCGCGCGTCGCAGGCCTTGAGATACGAGTCCTCGCGGAACAGGCATTCCGTCGGCATTGTCAGCTCTTCTCGAGCGGCGGATTGACGATCGATTTGCGTTCGAGCCAATCCGGAACGGGCAATTTCTTTGAGCGCAAGAAATCCGGATTGAACAGCTTCGACTGATAGCGGGAGCCGTAGTCGGCGAGGACCGTCACGATTGTCTTGCCTGGCCCCAGGTCCTTTGCCAGGCGAATTGCGCCGGCGATATTGATGCCGGAGGAGCCGCCAAGGCAGAGGCCCTCGTGTTCGATGAGATCGAAGATGATCGGCACCGCTTCCTCATCGGGAATGAGATAGGCCTTGTCGATTTTGATACCATCGATGATCGGCGTCACGCGGCCAAGCCCGATGCCTTCGGTAATCGAACCGCCTTCGGTGGCTTTCGCCTGACCATCCTTGAACAAGTGGTACATCGCCGCGCCGCGCGGATCGGCAACGCCGATTGTGATTCCTCTGTTTTTCTCACGCAAGAAGCTTGAAGCGCCGGCAATCGTGCCGCCGGTGCCGATCGCGCAGATGAATCCGTCGACCTTTCCATCGCACTCTTCCCAGATTTCCGGACCGGTCGAGACGTAGTGCGCCTTGCGGTTGTCGAGATTGTTCCACTGATCGGCGAATATGGCGCCGTTCTTTTCTGTCTTTTTGAGTCGCTCGGCGAGCCGCCGCCCGACGTGCTGGTAGTTGTTCGGATTGGAGTAAGGGGCGGCAGGAACTTCCACGAGTTCGGCCCCGCACAGCCGCAGCATGTCTTTTTTTTCCTGACTCTGCGTCTCAGGGATAACGATCAGTGTGCGGTATCCGCGCGCATTGGCGACCAAAGCCAGTCCAATCCCGGTGTTGCCGGCTGTCGCTTCCACCACGAGGCCGCCGGGGCGCAACTCGCCGCGTTTCTCCGCCTCCAGGATCATTTGCCGGCCGGCGCGATCTTTCACCGAACCGCCCGGGTTCATGAATTCCGCCTTGCCCAGAATGGTGCATCCGGTCGCCTCGGAGGCGCGCCGGAGCTTGATGAGCGGGGTGTGACCAATGGCTTCGATGATGCCGTTGCGGATGTGCATGCCCAGTTCCGGGGCTGATGTGGGTCTCTGAACCTAGTGGAGGCCTGTTGGACCCACAAGTCCGGCAATCTCCGACGAAAATCGGCCGACATCGGCCGGATTTTGAGCGATTGGGACGATTTTGGAAATATCTTTGAAACCATAACGACGCAATGCCCGGCGCATTCATCAGTTCTTTTCCGCGCCCGGTCTATTGCGGGTGTGGATCGGGACCCAAGCTGGGCCGGCAGATTGGCTTTCGTAGTGATGACACTCGACGTCCAGACGCTGTTCAAGGTGACAATCTATGTTGAGGCCATCCTGGGCTTGCTGCTGCTATTCGTGTGGGCGCAGAACCTTGCGCTTCGCGCCGTCTGCTGGTGGGGCTTCGCCTATCTGACCCGGCTTGCCTCGATCGGCCTCTTCGGAATGTACGGAGAGGTGCCGGATCTAATCAGCGTCGATTTCGCAAATGCGCTGCTGTTCACAGCCTTCGCGGTGACGTGGACCGGCGCTCGCGTTTTCGATGGGCGTCCCGTCGAGCCGGTCTATCTCGTAACCGGCGCCGTGCTTTGGCTGCTCGTCTGCCGGCTGCCGATAATGCTCTACGATATCAACCTGCGCTCGCTGGTCGCGTCGGCAATTATCGCCAGTTACACCTGGCTCACGGCCTACGAATTCTGGCGGGGCCGTGATGAACCGTTGGTGTCGCGTTGGCCGGCCGTTTTCATGTTTTTCGCTCATGGGGCGCTGTTCCTGTTGCGCACTCCCATGGTCGCGCTCTTGCCGGGCTCGACGAGCGACCATGTCTTTGGCAGCGTGTGGATGACCATCCTGAGTACCGAGTCTTTGCTGCTCACCATCTCAAGCGCCTTCATCTTGCTGGCGATGGCAAAGGAGCGCACCGAGTTGCGCCACCGCACCGCCGCCATGGTCGATCCGCTCACGGGTATCTCAAATCGCCGCGCATTCCTGCACGACGCGTCACTGCTCACGAAGCGCCATGCCGCCAACCCGCGGCCGGTTGCCGTTCTGCTGATCGACCTCGATCACTTCAAGTCGATCAATGACCGTTTTGGCCACCCGGTCGGCGACCGCGTGCTGGCGATATTCGCCGATGCCGCGCGCAAATCGATGCGAGGTTCCGACGTGGTTGGGCGACTGGGCGGCGAAGAATTCGCCGCATTGCTTGTGGAAACCAGCCGCGAGAAGGCGATCGAGGTCGCGGAGCGAATTCGTGTGACCTTTGCGCAGCTGGCCGAACAGGTGGATGGTTACCCAGTCTGTGCGACTGTCAGCATCGGGCTGGTTCATTGCATGGAGCGGACACTCGATGTTCCCGACCTGCTGACTCAGGCCGACCACGCCCTTTATTGCGCCAAGGAGAGCGGTCGCAATCGTGTCGAGGTGACTTCGTCCGCGACGATCCGTGCGGGACGGGGAATTTCGTCCACGGAGTCAGCCACCGAGATTGCCGCCAAAAGCGCCGCCTGACCTTTCAGTCACGGCGCGTCATCGCGCCGCTCCCGATTGACCAATCGCTTCAATTTAGTCCATTAGGATGAGTGGGCGAGAAGCGCTTTATGGATTAGTGGGATTCCCAACTAGTTCAAGGATGTAGGGAGGATATGATGCGTAGAATTGGTTGGCTGGGGTTAGCCCTGGCCTTCGCTATGGGCGGAGCTGCCCAGGCTGAGACCATCAAAATCGGCGTTGTTCTGCCGTTCAGCGGAGCCAATGCCGATCTGGGTCATCAGATCGACAAGGCGTTCGATCTGTACGTCAAGCTTCACGCCAACGATATTGCGCCGCACAAGGTCGAGCTCATCAAGCGTGACGAAGGCCCGCCGACCGGCGCCCAGGCGAAAACCGTTGCCACGGAACTGATCACCAACGACAAGGTGCCGATCCTGGCCGGCTTCGTGTTCTCGCCCTCGGCGATCGCGCTGGCGCCGGTAGTCACACAGGCCAAGGTGCCGATGGTGATCGCCAATGCGGGCACCGCCTGGATCACAAATCTCTCGCCGTACATTGTGCGGCTGTCGTTTAGCATGTGGCATCCGGCATTCCCGATGGGCGCCTATGCCTTTAGCAAGATCGGCTGCAAGACGGCCGCGATGGCTTATACCGATTTCCCGCCCGGCAAGGATTCGACCGAAGCCTTCAAGACCGGCTTTGAGAAGGCGGGCGGCAAGATCACCGATGCGATCCCGATGGGCAGCCCGGTGCAGGTGCCGGACTTCACGCCGTTCTTCCAGAAGATCAAGGACGAGCACCCGGATTGCATGTACGTGTTCATCCCATCCGGTGCGCATGCAACCGGCGTGATGAAAGCCTATGGCGAACTCGGTATGCGCAAGGCGGGCATCAAGCTGATCGGTCCGATGGACCTCATCCCCGATAACAAGCTGCAGGACATGGGAGATGCCGCTATCGGTACCATCGTGATGGGTCACTATGCGGTCGATCTCGACAGCGCGGGGAACAAGGCCTTCAACGAAGAGTGGCACAAGGCTTACGGCAAGGACTCCTATCCGGACTTCATGTCGGCGGCAGGGTGGGACACCATGCACGCCATCTTCGACACCATCAAAAAACTCAACGGCAATGTGTCGGATGGCGCCAAGGTGGTCGACGCCATGAAAGGCTGGTCCGCTGATGGCCCGCGCGGAACTGTGATGATCGACCCTGCCACGCGCGATATTGTGCAGGATGAGCACGCCATGGAGGTCTATCGCAAGCCGGACGGCAAGCTCGGCGAGAGGATCCTTGGCACGACCAAGGCCGTGAAGGATGAGTGCAAGGAGCTCAAGGTCGGCCGCTGCGGCTCATGAATGCTCGGCTGATTGACACTTAGCAGCGCCGCCGCGCATAAAGGCGCGGCGGCGTTTTTTCTTCAACACGAGGTGGGGCTCGTGCCGCATTTCGCCATTGTTGCTGTCAGCATCCTGTTCGACGGCTTGGCTTACGCGATGTTCCTGTTCATCACCTCCGTCGGCCTTTCGGTCACGATGGGGCTGATGGGCTTTGTGAACCTGGCGCACGGCGCTTTTGCCATGGCAGGCGGATATGTGGTGGTGTCGCTAACGCGGTCCTATGGCGTTGGCTTTGGGCCCTCGCTGATCTTCGCCTCCGTGCTCATCGGTCTGATCAGCGTGCGTCTTGAACGCCGGCTTTACCGGCGGCTCTATAAGTCCACCGACCTTGAGCAGGTGCTGCTTACTATCGGCCTTGTGTTCATAGCGATCGCCACCGCCACCTATTTCTACGGGCCAATCCCGAAATCAGTACCGCTCCCGGATTGGCTGGAAGGCGACGTCAACCTCGGCTTCCGCGCGTTTCCGAGCTATCGCGCCTTTCTGATCGCGATCGGCGTCGTGCTCATCGCCGTGCTTTGGTACGCATTCGAGCGGACCAATATCGGCGCCAAGATCCGCGCCGCCGTCGACAACCGGCGCATGGCGGAGTCGGTCGGCATCAATGTCGACCGCCTGTTCACGCTCACCTTCGCGGTGGGGTCGGGCCTTGCTGCGCTCGGCGGCGGCCTCGCCATCCAGTTGTTTGGGCTGACGCCATCCTTCGCCGTCCTTTATCTCGTGCTTTTTTTGATTGTGGTCGCAGTCGGCGGCCTCGGTAGTCTCAAGGGCACGCTGGTGGCAGCGCTGGTGATCGGGATCATCGATACCGGCGGCAAATATGCCTTCCCGGTGGCGGGCAATCTCTTCATCTATGCGATCACAGCGATCGTGCTTTTGTACAAGCCGACGGGGTTCTTTGGCCGTGAGTGAGAGCAAACCCCGCAACCCGGCAATGCTCGACACGCGCGAGCGCGGTGCGAACTATCTCGTTCGCCGCCATTATTTCCGCTGGCCGGAGGCGCTGCCTTGGCTGATCGCAATCGCGTGTTTTTTTGTTTTCCCGAACCGCATGACCTTCGGCAGCCAAGTGCTGATCATGATCATGTTCGCGCTCTCGCTCGACTTGATCCTCGGTTATGCCGGCATCGTGACGCTCGGTCATGCCGCATTCTTCGGCGTCGGCGCCTATACGGTTGCGCTTGCGTCACTGCGGCTGGGCTGGAGCGAGCCGATCAGCGGGATCGTTGTCGGGGGAATAGTGGCGGGGCTGGCCGGCGCGGTCGTCGGCTGGTTCATCTTGCGCTATCGCGGCTTGACGCTGCTGATGCTGACCATTGCATTCGCCGCCATGTTGCAGGAGTCGGGCAATCTGCGTTCCGATATCACCGGCGGCTATGACGGTTTGCCGGGTCTGGTGTTTGATCCGTTGCTCGGTACCTTCCAATACGACCTCTATGGCCACACCAATTACTGGTACGTGCTGACTGTGCTGGCGGTCATATTCTATTTAGTACGCCGCATCGTCTATTCGCCGTTCGGGCAGGCGCTCACCGGCATTCGCGAAAACGTGCGCCGCATGCACGCCATCGGCTCACCGGTGCATCGGCGGCTGGTGACGGTCTATGCGATTTCGGCGGCAATTGCCGGCGTTGCCGGTGCGCTGTTTACGCAAACCAATGCTTACGTCACGCTCGCCGTGTTCGACTTCGACAATTCAGCCAAGGTTATGGTGATGCTCATTCTTGGCGGCGCCGGCAGGCTCTATGGGCCGTTCTTGGGCGCGGCAGTCTACATGATCCTGGAGGACTATTTTTCAAAATTGAGCCCGACCTTCTGGCAACTCGGCATCGGATTGCTGCTGGTGCTCGCGGTATTGTTCGCCCGGCGCGGTTTGCTAGGGCTGGCCGAGGATGCACGCAGCCTATTGGCTGGCAGCGAACGCGGATCGTTTGCTTCACGCCGGCTGGTGTGGAAGCGCGATTACTGGAACGCGCTCGCCTCGTCCGCCTTTGATGGCGCCGTTATCGGGTTCCTCGCAGGCTTTGCCGTCAATCTAAAGGAAGCCGACCTGATGACGTCCTACGTCACCGGCATGCCGGGGCGCGCGATCATTTTCACGATCGGCGGCGCGGCAATCGGGGCCGTGATCAATGCCGTCGCCCTGCTCATCGCCAGCCGCACTGCGGTCGAGGAGCCGCCGTCATGACCGCCGCGCTGCAGGTTGAGGGACTGAATCGCGCCTTCGGCGCATTGCCAGTGACGCGCGACGTCAATCTTACGCTCGAACGCGGGGCACGCCGGGCACTTATCGGCCCCAATGGGGCCGGCAAGACAACGTTGGTCAATCTGATTACCGGAGTGCTCAAGCCCCATTCGGGTCGCGTGCTGCTTGACGGTGACGACATCACCGGATTGAGCCAGGCCGATCGCGCGCGGCGCGGGCTCGCGCGCACCTTTCAGATCAATCAGCTTTTCCGCGGGCTCACGGTGCTCGAGAATCTCTGCATGACCATCGGGGAGCGCGACGGCCATTGCAACAATCTCTGGCGCTCTGCAGGCTCCAGGCGGGGCGTGATCGACGAAGCGCTGGATTACCTCGACTCGTTGCGGCTGACTGATGACGCGCTCAAGCTGGTCCGCGAGCTGCCCTATGGCCGCCAGCGGCTTGTGGAGATTGCAATTGCACTCGCGCAAAAACCGCGTGTTCTTCTGCTCGATGAGCCGGCGGCCGGCGTCCCGTCGTCGGAAAGTCACCTTATTCTCGATGTGGTTGCCGCACTCGACCCCGACATCGCCGTACTGATTATCGAGCACGACATGGACGTCGTCTTTCGTTTTGCCAAGGAAATCACCGTGCTGGTGCAGGGCGCGGTGTTCACGCAAGGCACGCCGAACGAGATCATGAACAACGAACAGGTGAGGGCGGTCTACCTTGGCCAGGAAAGCCACCGCGGAGACCGCCATGGTTGAGATAGCCTTGGCTGAGCGCGCGCTCGAGCTGGACAACATCCGTGCCGGCTACGGAGAGACTGTGGTGCTTGAAGATATTCGCCTCGCGCTTGGCGCCAGCGAAACCGTGTCAATCATCGGCCGCAACGGTGTGGGCAAAACGACGCTGCTTGCGACCATCATGGGACACACCACGCTTCATGGCGGCCGGATATCGCTGCATGGCGGCGATATTTCGAGGCTTGCCACCTATCGCCGCGTGACCGCCGGGCTCGGCTATGTGCCGCAGGAGCGTGAGATTTTTCCTTCGCTGTCGTTGCGTGAAAACCTTGAGGTCGCTGCACGGCCGGGATCGTGGACAATCGAAACGGTGTTTGATCTTTTTCCGCGTCTGGCGGAGCGTGCCGACAATCGCGGCAATCAGTTGTCGGGTGGCGAGCAGCAGATGCTGGCTATCGGCCGTGCACTGATCGGCAATCCGACGGTGCTGTTGATGGACGAGCCTTCGGAGGGTCTCGCTCCGGTGATTGTCGAAGAGCTGGCGCGCGCGGTGAAGCGCCTTACCCAGGCAGGCGGGCTCGCGACCGTGTTGGTCGAGCAGAACTCGCGTCTTGCGCTTGATATTGCGCCGCGCGCAGTGGTGATGGATCGCGGCCGCATCGTCTATGACGGGCCGAGTGAAACCCTGCGCAATGACCCTGCCAAGCTCGAGCAGTTCATCGGTGTGGTGAAGGCCTAACTTGGTACCCGGCCATGGCACAAGGCCGGGCACGAGGAGCGCGCAATTGGGGCGCTGCCCACGCATTGCGTTTCGCCACGAGGTCGCATAGCAAGCCGGCATGAAACGTAGCAGCAGTCGCATACTCACGACCCACGTCGGAAGCCTGATTCGCCCGCAGCCATTGCAGGAATTCCTGCGCGCCAGGCAGGGCGGCAAGTCTTACGACGAGAAGGCCTACCAGACGTGCCTGACAGAGTCTGTCGGCAATGTCGTTCGTGAACAGGCGCAAGCCGGCATCGACGTTGTGAGCGATGGTGAGTTTGGCAAATCGATCAGCTGGGCGCAGTACGCGCTTGAGCGGCTATCCGGTTTCGAACGCCGGCCGATCAGACAGGAAGCCGCCAATCCGTTCAAGCGCGGAGCTGACCGCACCAGATTCTCCGAATTCTACGCCGAGCTCGATGCCAAGGAGGCGGTATCGACAACTACCGAGGCCATCTGCGTCGGCCCGATCAGATACACGGGCCAGGCCGAGTTGCAGCGCGACATCGATAACCTCAAGGCCGCGCTGAAGACGGTGAGGGTCGAGGAGGCGTTCCTCCCGGTGGCGGCGCCGGCAAGCGTAATCCCTGACCGCAAGAACGAGTACTACAAGAGCGACGAAGAGCTGCAGACCGCGATCGCGGAGGCGATGCGCACCGAATACAAGATGATCGTCGACAGTGGGTTCCTGCTGCAGCTCGATGATGCGCGTAGCGCCGTCACCTTCGACCGCATGGTGCCGCCCGCAAGCTTTGCCGACTACCGGCGCTGGCTCGCGGCCCAGGTCGACATCCTCAATCACGCCATTGAGGGCCTGCCGGCCGATCGTATCCGCTACCACGTATGCTGGGGCAGTTGGCCCGGGCCGCACACGAGCGACGTGCCCTTCAAGGATATTGTGGATCTGATTCTCAAAGTGAAGGTCGGGGCCTATGTGATCGAGGGCGCCAATCCGCGCCACGAACACGAGTGGCAGGTCTGGAAGGACGCCAGGCTTGGCCCCGGCCAGATGCTCATTCCCGGCGTCATCAGTCACGCCACCAATGTGGTTGAGCATCCCGAACTGGTGGCTCAGCGAATCGTGCGGCTCGCGAGGCTCATTGGACGCGAGAATGTGATTGCCGGCACCGACTGCGGTTTTGCCCAGGGACCTTTCTATCGCCGCGTGCATCCGTCCGTGATGTGGGCCAAGCTGGAGGCACTCAGCGAGGGCGCCCGGCTTGCGAGCAAGGAACTCTGGTCCTAGGCTCAGGTCCGTCGTCGGAAGCCGGAGTAGCGATCATGAACGTCAACGCGCAGCGGGCCAGCGGTCTCGCCATCCCATTTGACCACCGCCGTCTCGACCGGCTGATGGACGAAGCCGGCATCGACGTGGTGATCGCGACATCCAAGCACAACGTGCAATATCTGCTCGGCGGCCATCGCGCCAGTTTCTTCGACTATATGGATGCGACCGGAGTCACCCGCTATTTGCCTGTGCTGGTCTATCCGAAAGGCGCGCCGGAAAAGGCCGCCTACATCGGCCATCGCCTGGAGAAATTCCAGCGCGAGGTGAAGCCGATGTGGACGCCGGAAACACAGACCAATACCGCCGGCTCCGTCGATGCAATGCAAAAGGCGGTCGAGCACATCCGCAAGGCTGGCCTCAAGCCAAAGCGGATTGCCGCCGAGTTCGGATTTCTCCCCTACGATGCGTCGCTCGTCTTGCGGAATGCGTTTCCCGACGCGGAGTGGGTTGATGCACTCTTTGTGCTGGAGCGCCAGCGCGCGAAGAAATCGCCAGAGGAATTGAATCTTCTCAAATATGCGTCTGAAGCAGTGATCGACTCCATGAAAGCCGTAATCGCGACCAGCAATCCCGGCATTACCAAAAGCGACGTCGTCGAGGCGCTGCGCCGCGAGGAAACCAACCGTGGTTTGACCTTCGAATATTGCCTGATCACGTGCGGCACGAGCATGAACAGGGCGCCGTCCGATCAGCGCTGGGATAAGGGCGACATCATGTCGATCGATTCCGGAGGAAACCACCACGGCTATATCGGCGATGTCTGCCGCATGGCGATTCAGGGCGAACCGGATGCCGAACTCGAAGATCTGCTGGCCGAAATCGAAGCGATTCAGCGCGCGGCCATGAAGCCCATTCGTGCCGGAGCTCTGGGCAGGGAAATCTACGCTGCCGGGGAGCCGTTGTGCGCGAAGTCAAAGCACCACAATCATCTCGATTTTCTCGCGCACGGAATGGGCATGGTCAGCCATGAAGCGCCGCGCCTGACCGAGCATGGGCCCGTGCCTTACCCGGCCGAATACGCGTCGCAGCCGCTCGAGGCGGGCATGGTCGTGTCGGTGGAAACGACCCTCATGCACCCTGCGCGCGGCTTCATCAAGCTCGAGGACACGGTGGTTGTCACCGATACCGGTCACGAGGTGTACGGCGAAGGCGCACGCGGCTGGAACCGGGCGGGAGCAAGGTAGCAATATTTGTCACGGTCGGGACAAGCCCGGCTGTGATGAGCTGGGTTAGCCACGCGGTTTCTTATCCATTTCGGCGGCGAGTGCGCGGAGCGCTTTGGAAATTTCCACCGGATAGTCCATGCCGGCTTCCAGCTTCCGCAACGGCTCCGGCAATTTCCCGAGCTCGCGAGTAGCATGCTCTCTGGTCTGCGCCAAAGTAGGCGCGGGTGCCAGACGCTTCCCGCCGCGCATGACAGGTGCGATCAGTGTTTCGCCGGCGTGGCTGTCATGTTCCAGCGACAATACGTCTCCGCGCATGCGCTTGTCGGCGCCGTAGCTCCGCCAGACCTGTTTGCGTCCGGGCCACGTAACCTTGCCCTCAGAGAGCTTGCGCCTTGGCTGGCCGGCGTAATCCTGCAGCTTGTAGGCGCAATCGAGAGAAGGTGCATCGATCGATGCATCGAGGTTGACGCCGATGCCGAATCCATCGATGGGCGTTTTCGCCGCCATCATCGTTTGCAGCACGTCTTCGTTAATGCCGCCGCTCACCAGAATGATGGTGTCCTTGAGTCCTCCGGCATCGAGAATGCCGCGCACTTTTTTCGACATTGATGCGAGATCGCCGCTGTCGATGCGTACGCCGCGGACCGCGATGCCGTCGGCCTTAAGCTTCGGCGCAAGCTGAACAACTTTACGCGCGCCGGCCTCGGTGTCATAGGTGTCAATCAGCAGCACGACTCCGTCCGGCCGCGCGCGAGCAAAATTCTCGAATGCAGTCATCTCGTTGTCGTGCACCTGCACGAAAGAATGGGCCATGGTGCCGACCACCGGAATTCCGTAACGCTCGCCCGCGAGCACATTGGCGGCGCTGGCAAATCCCGCGATATAGCTCGCGCGCGCCGAGAACAGGCCGGCCTCGGCACCGTGGGCAGTCCGCAGCCCGAAATCCGAAAGGATTTTTCCAGGCGCGGCCAAGACCATGCGCGCGGCCTTCGAGGCGATCATGGTTTGAAAATGCAGAATGTTGATTAACCGCGTTTCCACGATCTGCGCCATCGGCAACGGAGCGGTGATGCGGATCAACGGCTCGTTCGGGAAGCAGACGGTGCCTTCCGCAATTGCGTGGACATCCCCCGAGAAGCGAAAGCCGGCGAGATAATCGATGAGATTGTCACGAAAGCGTCCGGTGTGTCTGAGCCAGTCGATTTCGGACGATGAGAACCGCAGCGTCTCAAGATAGGTGAGGACATCCTCCAGCCCGGCGGCAAGCAGAAAACCGCGCCGGGGCGGTAGCCGCCGCACGAAGAACTCGAAGACGGCCTCCTTGTCCTCGCCACGATCCAGGTAGGCCTGGACCATGTTGAGCTCGTAGAGATCGGTTGTGAGCGGGCCGGTGAGGGGTGTCATGATATGTGCTTACCGCATAAGCGGTTCGCCGCGGAAGGCTTAAGCAACTAGTAACTTCCATATTGTAGCAGACATCGTCCACATTTTTTTACGTGATTGACGCGAGGCCGTAATGCGTAGCCGATTTGAAGTCATAGCCCTCGCCGCGCTCGTCAGTGTCGTTGCATTCAAGCTATTTATCGGTCCTGGCAAGACGCTGACCGAGACTGCGGTCACGACGAACCAACGGTCGATTTTTGGGCTTCATATTGCGCAGCCCAGCACGGTGAAGGAATTTCCTGTGGAGCTGCCGCTACCCTGACGGCGCCGTCTCGACCCACTATCACGCTAGCGCCTGGCCTGATTTTCGATCCACTCGCTCGGAGGGATCGCGTCAACCAGTTCTGCCTCTCGAGGCAACCACAAATGCTCCGAGTTGCAGTAGGGGCAATGCGTGTAGGTAAACTCCTGTGGGACGCGAGCCAGAGTTTCAGCATCGACGTGAATGCCGGTCGAAAATTGCCGGCCAGTGTTGGGACACTTGATGAGCAGCACGCCCATGGCGCGATCCGCATGTTTTCCGGAGTCGGAGTCTCTCAGCGAGCCTTGGCTTTTTCCAGCAGCCAGCAGAACTGTGCTGCCGTGAAGAGCTGAGCCAGCAAAGCCAGGCCAATGACTTCAAAGCCGAGCATTGTTTTTCTCCTCTACGCGTCTTGGGCTTTCTTGGCCGTCAACATAGGCGCGGGGGGTCGAATGGCTGTGTTCACCGTCACAAAAAGGCGGAATGGTAAATCCGGATGGGATACTCGCGCCTGGCAGCCCGGATCCCGGTTGCGCCGGCTGTTGTCAGCAGGGCAGGCGTGCTGACCTATTTGGCGGTTGCCGCCTTCAGAATGGGCGTCAACCGAGCGACTTCGCTCTTCACCAGATCGCCGAGCGCCTGCGGTCCGCGCCGGCTCGGTTCTGCGATTTCGGCACCAAGATCGGCCAGCCGTTTCTGCACGACGGCCTCGTTGAGTCCTTTATTCAACGCTTCGGCGAGCTTGTCGATGATGGCCTTTGGCGTGCCTTTCGGCGCGAATACGGCATAGAAAGGTGCGCAGTCGAATTCGGGCAGGCCTTGCTCATAGGAGGTAGGCACGTCAGGCAGCAGCGGACTGCGCTTCTTTGTGGCGATGGCAAGCGCTTTGACGGTGCCCGCCTGCACGTGCGGCAGCGGTCCGAGCACCGGATCGCAGTCATAGTCGACTTGGCCGCCGAGAATTGCGTTCATGACAGGCGCTGTCCCGGTGAACGGCACCAATGTCGGCTTGATGCCAATGGCCGAGTTGAGGAGCAGGCAGCCAACATAGGAAACCGAGCCAACCCCGGCGTGTCCCATATTGAGCTTGCTCTCATTGGCTTTGGCGTAGGCAATGAACTCCTTGAGGTTGTTGGCGGGGAAGTCCTTGCGGACCGTGAGCAACTCCGGCTGCTCGGCGATCAATCCGATTGGCACGAAATCCTTCTCCGGATCATAACCGAGGTTGGGATAGAAGAAGGGCGCCGCGGCATGGGTGCCCATGTGACCGGAAATGATCGTGTACCCGTCGGGAGTGGCGTGCGCGGCGCGGAGCGACCCAAGGGTGCCGCCGGCCCCGCCGACATTTTCAACCACGAATTGCTGCCCGAGATAGCGGGAGAAGATGTCAGCTACGATCCGGCCGGTGACATCGGCCGGTCCGCCCGCCGCGAACGGCACGATCACTGTCACCGCTCGTGTGGGGTAGTCCTGAGCCTGTACCCCGCTTATTCCTGCGAGCGCCAGAAATGCCGCTACGATCCATTGCCCTCTCATTGTCCCCTCCCTGACAACGCCTCTTTCTTTTGAACGCAAGCATATATCTCGCGTGCGCGGTTACCAGTGCCCAAACAACAACGGGGCGGTTCCGGCTCTCCAGCACGGGCCCGTCGTAACAAATAGAAATCTCCTTTGTGAAAGCATAGCCCGATGCCTCTGCCACCTCACGTTGTGTGTGCGTGGCGAAAAGCGGACACTCTAGTCGCTGGCCTCCTTTTTACAGTGTGCTAGTTTGGTCGCGTACGATGCCTTGCGGGGGGCAAGTACCGAAAGTAGGAGCGTTCCATGGAGTCCCGCGCGCGATCAGCCACAGTCTCCAAGCCTGCCGCAATATCGGTCACGCTTTATGTCAATGGCGAACCGTGCAAGTTGGCTATAGCGCCCTGGACGACCTTGCTGGATGCGCTCCGCGACCGCCTCCACCTGACTGGAACGAAAAAAGGCTGCGACCACGGACAGTGCGGCGCGTGCACGGTCTTGATCGACGGCCGGCGCGTCAACTCCTGCCTGACTTTGGCGGTCATGAAAGATGGCGCCAAGATCACCACCGTTGAGGGCCTTGCCACCGACGGTTCGCTGCATCCATTGCAGCAGGCGTTCATCGACCACGACGCATTTCAATGCGGTTACTGTACGCCAGGCCAGATTTGCTCTGCGGCCGGACTCATCGCGGAAGGAAAAGCAAAAACCGCCGATGAAATCCGCGAGTTAATGAGTGGCAACATTTGCCGATGCGGGGCCTACCCCAACATCGTCGCAGCGATTCAGCAGGCGATGGGGGCCAAGCCATGATCAACTTCGAATACGCGCGCGCGACCGACGTCGCCGATGCTATCCGCCAAATGGCCGCCGATCCCGCGGCGAAATTCATAGCTGGTGGCACGAATCTCATCGACTTGATGAAATACGATGTCGAGCGTCCGATGCGATTGATCGACATCACGCATCTGCCACTCAAGACCGTGGACGAAACGGCAGATGGAGGGGTTCGCGTCGGCGCCCTCGTGCCGAATAGCGATCTCGCTTATCACCCGCTGATCGAGAAGCGCTATCCGCTGTTGTCCAGCGCGATCCTGGCCGGCGCCTCGCAGCAACTGCGCAACATGGCGTCGACCGGCGGCAATCTGTTGCAGCGGACGCGCTGTTTCTACTTTTATGACGTTGCAACGCCGTGCAACAAACGGGAGCCGGGGAGCGGCTGTTCGGCGATGAATGGCATCAACCGGATCAATGCGGTTCTCGGCACGAGCGAATCCTGTATCGCAACCCACCCGTCTGACATGTGCGTCGCGCTCGCGGCGCTCGAAGCCAAGGTTCATGTGGCTGGTGCCACGGGAGAGCGTACAATCGCTTTTGACGATTTTCACCGGTTGCCGGGCGACACACCGCAACTCGACAACAATCTCCAGCCGAGCGAAATCATCACGGCGATCGAGCTTCCCGCGCGGGGCTTCGCGGCAAATTACAGTTATCTGAAAATCCGCGATCGGCTGTCCTACGCGTTTGCGCTGGTCTCGGTTGCAGCCGCTCTCGAGCTTGAGGGTGGCCGTATCAAGGAGGCCCGTCTCGCGCTTGGGGGCGTCGCACACAAACCTTGGCGCAAACCCGAGGCAGAAGCCGCATTGCGAGGCCAGGCTGCCGATTCAAATACCTTCGCGAAGGCAGCTGACATATTGCTCGGCGGTGCCAAAGGCTTCGCGCACAACGCCTTCAAGATTGATCTGGCGCGTCGCGCCATCATTCGCACGCTGACGCAGGCCGCAAACGGCACGCCGCAAATCCAGTCCAGCAAGAAGATCCGGTGAGTGTCATGAAACCTTATATTGGCACCTCGACCTCTCGCGTTGACGGACGCGTCAAGGTCACCGGCATGGCGCAATACGCGGGCGAGTTTGAAGCTCCCGACCTCGCCTATGGCAGCGTGGTCACCTCGACAATTGCGAAAGGTCGCATCACGCGCATTGACGCGACGCAGGCGCTGGCCGTCGAAGGGGTACTCGACGTCCTCACCCACGAGAATCGGCCGAAGATGGGTGCCACCGATCAGGCTTTCACCGACGAGGTCGCGCCAGCCGGCTCGCCGTTTCGTCCCCTCTACGATGACAAGGTCAAGTTCAACGGCCAGCCGATCGCGCTGGTGATCGCGGAGGAGTGGGAGATCGCGCGTTTTGCGGCCACGCTCGTGCATGTCGAGTATGAGGCGGAGGGCCACAACACCGATCTGCACACCCGGCGCGACAAGGCCTTCGTGGTTGAAAAGCCCGACAAACCGCGCGGCGATGCGGCGAAGGCTTTTGCCGCCGCGGTCGTGCGCCACGAGGCCGAGTACTTCATTCCGGTCGAGTATCACAATCCGATGGAGTTGTTTGCCGCAACCGTAGTCTGGAAAGACGGCGGAAAGCTCACGGTGTTCGACAAGACCCAGGGCGTGCAGAACGTGCAACGCTACGTCTGCGGTGTGTTTGGCTTGAAGTCGGACGACGTGCGCGTCATGTCGCCTTTTGTCGGCGGAGCTTTTGGCTCTGGCCTGCGTCCGCAATATGAGGTGGTGCTGGCCGTGCAGGGCGCGCTTCAGCTCAAGCGCTCGGTGCGGCTGGTGCTGGCGCGCGAACAGATGTACGGCCTCGGCTATCGCCCTGCGACGATCGAACGTGTTGCGATTGGTGCCAGAGCCGATGGATCGTTGGACACGATCACCCACGAGGCGATCGCCATGACATCGCAATACGAGGAATTCTCGCGCAACGATACCTCGTGGTCGGCATTGCTCTACAAGAGCCCCAATGCGAAGTATGAGCACAAGCTTAGTCGGCTCGATGTACCCACGCCGTCGGACATGCGCGCGCCCGGTGCGGCGTCGGGTGTCTACGCACTGGAATGCGCGATGGACGAGCTTGCCGTCGCGCTCAAACTCGATCCTGTCGAGCTGCGCATGCGCTGCTACTCGGACCGTGACCAGAACACCGGCGCTCCCTTTACCAGCAAGCAATTGAAGGAATGCTACCGGAAAGGCGCAGAATTGTTCGGCTGGTCCAAGCGGAATTCCGAGCCCAGGTCGATGCGTGATGGCACCGATCTGGTCGGGTGGGGCATGGCGACAGGCGTCTGGGAAGCCCTACAGATGCCAACGGGCGCTCGAATCGTGCTCTCCGGCAACGGTCACGCGGAAGTGTCGTGTGCCACGTCCGATATTGGCACCGGCACCTACACGGTCATGGCGCAGGTCGCGGCTGACATGCTCGGTGTGCCGATCGACAATGTCACGGTAAAGCTGGGAGACTCCACGCTGCCGCATTCGATGGTCGAAGGCGGGTCATGGACGGCGGCCTCGGTGTCGCATGCCATTGCGGTCACGGCCGATGAGGTTCGAAAGGAGCTTCTGGGTCTCGCGCAGAAGATGCCGAAATCGCCGCTTGCCGGCCTTCAGGCCGAAGACGTCGTCCTCGCGGACGGGATGATCGCCGCGAGGCAGGACTCAAGCCGCGCGGTTTCGGTTGCGGAGGCCATGCAGCACGGCGGCGTTGATCGCATCGTGCACGAAAGGTCTGCTGAATTTCCAGAAGACACCAAGCATGCGCGCAACACGCACTCGGCTATCTTCGCCGAAGTGAAGGTGGACGAGCAGCTTGGGGTCATCCGCGTGACACGCGTTGTCAATGCGGTTGCCGCCGGGCGCATCATCAATACGAAGACCGCCGCCAGTCAGGTCATGGGGAGCGTCGTATGGGGTATCGGCATGGCCCTCCACGAGGAAGCGCTCTATGACCACAGCTTCGGTCGTATTATGAACGCCAACATCGCCGAGTATCATGTGCCGGTGAACGCCGACGTGCAGGACATCAAAGTCATCTTCGTCGATGAGCCTGACAACATCGTCAACCCGCTCGGAATCAAAGGCGTGGGCGAGATCGGTATTGTCGGAGCAGCCGCTGCCATCGCCAACGCCGTCTATCATGCCACCGGCAAGCGCGTTCGCGACCTTCCGATTACCATCGACAAGGTGCTCGGGTAATTTTGGCGCAGGCTGCATGCCCGCACTCGCCACCAGGCAACTCGCCGGCGTGAGCGGCATGCCGCCTTTCAATATTTCGGCATTCCGATACCAGCGCAGTGCGGAAACAAAAAAGAGCAAATATGTGATTTAGTTCACAGGTGTTTCGCGCGCGCCAAGCCAAATATTCCGTTGCAGATGCTGTCCGCACACGAGGCGAGGCCATCGATGCAGCGAAGAAACCTCATCGTTCTTGTCGGCGCCTGCGCGATCGGGCTGATGCTGGCCGCTTTTCCCGGTCCATCGGTGAATGCAGACCAACCCCCGCGGCCGGGATGCGTCGCCGTTGTCAAGCAGGAGTACGACAGCGCCAAAAGGCAAAACCTGCTGCAAAACCGGTTTAGCTCGTATGCGACAACCGGCCAGTTGGGGCGGCGCAGCTACTGGTATTGCCGCTCATAGCGCGCGATCAACCTCCAACGTGAGGGCCGAAGTGATGAAAAATGTGACCCTCGACCAGGACGAAGAAACTGTCCTTATCTACGAAATCCGCGATGAGGCGCTGGAAGCCGCAGCGTGCCCCTGGAATGAAAAGGTGGATCCTTTCACCCAGTCCATGTGCACAGCACTGTATTTCTGTCCGGGCCCTTAGAGACCCAGAGCGGACATTGGACCTGAGTCCAACTCGACCCCTGTTTGCGGATATACGAAAATTGCGCTGGGTGAATTGGCCAGAAAGGGCCGCTTCCGGCCCATGGGACCGCCACTCGTTTCTCTCCGACGCCCATGCCGAACGAGGTGAGAAAATGAGCGTCACTCACATGCGAGCAATCTGTGTCGTTGCTGTGCAACTCGTGATCGCGAGCTTCATCGCAACCTTGGCGCAGAGTGCTTCTGCACAAGAGACCGCGAAAGGGCTGCTGGCAATTCAGGCTCGCTCCCAAGGCTATGTTTGCGATAGCCCGGTCAGCGCAAAGAGAGATAAAAAACATTCAGGACCAGACGCAGCGATATGGGTTCTTCGGTGCGAAAACAATTCCTACAGGATGAGGCTGGTGCCGGACATGGCTGCGCGCGTGCAGCGTTTAAACTAACGCACCAGCGGAAGTTGGGACCGTGGCTTGACCTTGCTTGAGAGCAGTGGCTGGCCTTCGCAGGCGATGATGCTGCCTTGAGAAGTTGCGCGCTATTCCATCTGGTGATGCTCGGCCATGCAGGTCCGATACACCTGAATTTCCACGATGCCCCAGGCAAGTTCCAGATATTTGCTTGCCCGTATACTGCACTCGCGAATGGCCGCCGCGCGCGCGGCGCTCATATGAAGTCCGCGTTCCTGGGCAAGGCCAAAGGAGGCGGACGTGGTAATGGCCAGCCCCAGAGTGAGTGCTGCCAGACCATTCTTCAAAGTGATCATGATTGCTCTCTTCAGCCGGTGTTCCTGATACCGCCAATGACCCAAAGCGGACATTCGCCGATGGGCGGCACACCACCATATGGCCGCGCCGAGCAAGGAGCGCCAGCCCGGTTATTCCTGGAATTTGTGCGGTGCAGCGTGGAGGATACCCTGCCGGTCGGCCGAGGCCTTGAGTGCAGGGTGAGGGATCGTCATCGCCGTCCGCATGGCTCGTCATCGTCCGACGGAGGCGGCAGTCTCAGCACGAGGCCAGCAGCGAGGCAGACGACCAGCAGCAGCGCGAGGCCGAGCATCATCTTGAGCATGAATTCCCCACCTTGAAGACCAGCCACCCCAGGTGCAAATGGAAGAGGGCCGCCGCGGGGTATGTTGGCAGCAGCCCCTCTACGGTCAGCTGGGCGTCCAGGGCACCATCGTCCAATGGATGTGCTGTTCGCTCGTGCCATGGTCGTTCGCCTGAACAACTTGCGCTGTCTGTGCTGCAGATCACACCCGCGACGGCTGCGAGTTCTTCCTTCGAACCCGAATCGTGCTGACCTGCTCATCGCG
>DASXLC010000120.1:0-8425 GCA_036496445.1 Pseudolabrys sp.
GATTTTGACGGATCGGCTCGGATAGGTCTGCGCCTCACTCCGTTCGGACGACGAGAGCGCGGCCGCCATCGCCACGGCCAAGATCAGAACACCCACGGTTGGCCGAAAACCCACGTTATGCATTCGATTCTCCTGAACGCGCGTACCTCAACCTTGAATTTCTTTATTTTCGACCGGCTAGCTTTTTTTCGTAGACTCGACGGATCGCACCGGCGTCTCGGGTATCAAATTTCCATGTCTGCGCCCGTAAGTTGATTTGCCGCTCTGACGCCAATTGCCGGCCACCGCGGCATCGGCGAATTGTGTCCACGCCTCGTCCCAATCACCGAGCTCGTAACCGTGCCACGGCGACTGCGGCACGATCCGTGGCAACTTGAGCTCTTCCCATATCTTCTTTGCCCGGGTCATGAATTCCTCGGTCGGCAGCGCCAGGGGAGGCATGTCGTGCTTGAGCGTCGCGTCGATCATCAGCGTTCCCTCAAACGCGGGACGGCCGGACTTTGGCCCATGACCGCTCGACCGATAGGGGACGATATGCGCATCCTCCATAAAATTTGATCGATAGGCCAGGGACCAGAAGATGGCGTCGGCATTGTCCGGTGCAATATCGTCCGATACGGCGATGACAAGCTTTCCGCATTGCGCCTGCAGTGTCGCCGCCCCCTGCATACCCCGCCACACTTCTGTCTGTGGCGTGCCCCGTTCGAATTGCAGAAAGATAACCTTGCGCAAATTCGTCAGCGGCTCATGCATGACGACCCGTTTGATGCCGCGTATGCCCAGCGCGTGCCGCAGGTGTTCCAAAAACATCGGCTCGTAGGCGACTTTCTTGAGAACCGATGATTCGCTCGGCGTTACCTGGCTGATGATCGATAGAAAGACCGGCTTGCGTTTGCGCGTGATGGCGGTCACCTGCATCGACATATTGAAATCCTCGAGCGCAACGTGCCCATGGCTTTCACCAAACGGGCCTTCCGGCTCGAGAAGATCCGTATCGATAACGCCTTCGATGACGATCTCGGAATCAGCCGGCACGATCAGGTCGATCGTCTTGCAACGCACGGTCCTGACAGCCTTGCCGATCAGCCCGCCGGCAACGTCCATCTCGTCCACGTCAATTGGAAGCTTTTGTGGTCCGGTGAACAGAACAGCCGGTGCGCAACCGACCACGATTGCGCAGGGCATAAGCTTCCCGAGCTTCTTGTATTTCTGCCAGTGCAGGTATCCGCCCGCACCACCCAGCCGCGACGCCATACGCACGCCAAGCCGGTCATTGGCTTTGAGTGCTGCGCGATAGGTGCCCATGTTCTGGATGCCGTTTTCCGGATCCTTCGTCACACAGAGCGTCGCAGTCAGATACGGCGCCGAGTCAAATCCGGGAGTGGAGATCGGGACCGGAAGACTCGCGAGCCCGCCACCTTCCGCCACAAGATCCTTTCCGGTCTGCACGATTTCATGACACGGGGCCTTATCGACCAGAACCGGCGCGATCGGATTGGCCATGGCCTTCACCCATAAGCCCCCAATAGCATCTACGGAGACGCCGAGGCCGGTCGCGTAAATTTCAGGAGAGGCCGCAAGTCCACCGACAAGCACAGGAATGTCATAACTTTCACCATGCGCGCCGACGACATTGGTGAACAGAAAGGCACGTCGGTCCTCCTCGCGCAGACCGCCCTGAAATTGCCAGCGCGCGAGCGGGTGGAGTTCGGAATCTTTGTCGATCGGACGATCAATTCGCGTGAGGAGGCCTCGTTCCGTCAGCCGCGCTATGTGTTCGTGCAAATCGGAAGGTGCTTTTTGCGTCATGGTCATTTCCATCGCCGATCTCCGATAGCACCAGGCCTCGTTGGCAAATCAAAACAAACGCGTCCGCAAGCCGCGACAGGGAACGCTTTTACGTCGTACCATCATATAGTACTACATTCAAAGTTCGCTCGATCACCCGATCCACCTCCAACGGCCGTAACCGAATTCAAATGATCCGATTGGTTGGCGTCTTTCTCATCGCCGTGCTCGCGTTTGTCCCGCAGCGGCCCTCCTCCGCAGATGAAGCCTATCCCACGCGTCCGATACGTTTGATTGTCGGGTTTGCGGCAGGGTCCAGCGGCGACGTTGCCGCCCGGATCGTCAGTCATAAAGTTGGTGACCTTCTGGGCCAGACGGTCATTGTCGAAAACCGCCCCGGCGCCAGCAGCATGATCGCGACCGATTATGTCGCGAGGAGCGCGAAGGACGGTTACACGCTGTTGTTCGCTACGATCGCAGCGACCATCAACACGACGTTGATGCCGGGCAAAGGTGCAAATTTTGAAAAGGACATGGCACCGATTGTTCTGGTTGGTTCGATCCCGAATATTCTCGTTGTGAATCCAAGTCTTGGTGTCAACAACGTGAAGGAGCTCATTGCACTTGCCAAACAGAAACCGGATGAGCTGCTTTATGGCGCATCCGGCCTCGGTAGTGGCCCGCATCTGGCGACCGAACTTTTCAAGCAGATGGCGGGAATAAAGATGACCGGCGTTTTGTATCCGGGCAGCGGGCAAACCGTCATGGATCTTATTTCCGGCCGCATTCAGGTGATGTTTTCGCCCGCGTCGACGGTTCTGGCATTCATCAAGGACGGACGCGTCAGGGCGCTGGCGACAACCGAATCCAAACGCACGAATGCGGCCCCCGAACTACCGACGATCTCCGAAGCCGCCCTGCCCGGCTATGACACGGGCCTTTGGTTCGGCATTCTCGGACCGGCGGGTATGCCAAAGCCGATCATTGACAAGATTTCGAATGCAACAAATAGCGCACTCAAAGATCCCGATGTTTTGAAACAGCTCACGACGCAGGGCCTGGATGCGCGCGGAGGGAGTCCCGAAGAGTTCGCCTTGTTCATAAAGACTGAAACGGACCGCTGGGCGCGTGTCATCCGCCAGATGGACGCAGCGAAAGATAACAAGGAAGGCGCTGCGCGGCCCTGATCAGGAACGCAAATGGAGTGCGGCGTCGATTAACGCCGGTGCGGCCAGGCTCTTTGGCCCCGCCTTCAACCCGATATATCTTTGAACGTTCTCGATCACGGCTTCGCGCATATCCCTGCGCGTGGTTTGAAGGCGTTTGGAGTAGGCAAACAGGACTGCCTGCTCGATCTGCTCCGCCTCAATCTCGATGCTTTTGACGCGCGCCCTGAAGCTTTCGGACTCGTGGTGTTCCAGTGCTTTCATGCTTTGCCGAACGCCGCGCAGCGGACGGACAACATTGTCCTGCCATGCAACAACAAGGCGCAAGGCCTGTTCGATGTCATCCCGGCTCAAAACGATGGCCTGCGTGCCGGTCCACGCGCAGAAAAGCAGGACATTGACGTCCGCTCCGGCTTTTTCCTGCAATGCCAGGCACTCTTCGGCGACGCCAGCTCGGCTGTAGACCGCGAGGGAAAAGCGCCAAAACTCGTTGTCGTACTGAAGGCCGCCGCAATCGCTCTGGGACGGACTTTGTGGGTTCAAGCTTTCACCCGGCAATCAAGAATTGTCCGCCTCTTCACGGCTTTTCGGACGCTCGCGTTCGCCGGTCCAGCGCCGGATCTTCCCGGTATCGATGTCAAAAAGATCAAGGACGCGGGCGAGCGTATGATCAACCATATCTTCGATCGATTTTGGTTGCGCGTAAAATGCCGGAACCGGAGGATAGATGATTCCACCCGCCTCGGTCACCGCGGCCATGCTTCGTATGTGTCCGATGTGAAGGGGGGCTTCCCGCAACATGAGGACCAAACGGCGGCGCTCCTTCAGGACAACATCGGCCGCTCGCGAGATCAGGTTCGACGTAACCCCCGTTGCGATTTCGGACATCGTCTTGATCGAGCATGGGGCGATCACCATCCCTCTCGTAGGGAAGGATCCGCTGGAGCAGGCCGCACCGACATCGCTATTGGAATAGACCACTGTCGCCATGCGCTCGACATCGGCGAGCTTCAGGGATGTCTCATACGCAAGGGTCATCTGCGCCGCGCGGGACACGATTAGGTGCGTCTCGACGTTGCAGCTGCGCAATAATTCCAGCAGTCTGGCCCCATAGATCGCCCCCGACGCGCCGGTGATGCCGACCAGAAGCGGGGGATTCAAGGGTTTGATCGCGAGATGTTTCATAGACTGCATATAATGCAGCAACTCAGGCACCAATGACAGACCAAAATCCTCCCTTCCGCTTCATCGGCCAGCCCTTGCCGCGCAATGAAGATGCGCGGCTGCTGACGGGTCGTGGACAATTCACCGACGATTTTAATTTTCCGGGTCAAGCCTACGCGGCAATGGTCCGCTCGCCGCACGCCCACGCGCGGATTATCGGGATCGATCATTCCACCGCCAGAACAATGCCGGGCGTTCTTGGGGTGTTTACCGGCGCTGATTGTGTCGCCGACAGCCTCGGCGCAATTCCTCACGATCCATTGCCGAAGACAAAATTCGACATGAAGCTGCATGGCCCCGGCGGCAGTGAGATTTTCATCGGCCCGCATCTATTGCTGCCGCATGACAAGGCGCGGCACGTCGGAGAAGCGGTCGCGATGGTTGTCGCCGAGACCCAGGCGCAGGCATTCGATGCCGCAGAAGCTGTGACGATCGAATATGAGGAGTTACCCTGCGTCATACATTCCGAGGATGCCATGAAGCCCGGCACACCGGCGGTATGGGACCAGGTTCGCGACAATATTCTGGTCGATGCGCGTTTTGGAAATGCCACCGAAACGGATCGAATCCTTGCGAATGCCCCCCACGTCGTCGCGATGGCATTTCACATCGACCGCGTGACCGGCGCGCCGATGGAGCCACGCGTCACCGTCGCGAAATATGACAGGGACCATGATCGCTACACGATCCACGCCGGCAGTGGCGGGGCGGTGCGCCAAAAGCGCGAGCTCGCCGAAGTCCTTGGCGTCGACCCGGAAAAAATCCGCGTGTTGTCTTATGATGTCGGCGGAAATTTCGGTACGCGCAACCGTGTCTATATCGAATTTGGCCTCGCGCTATGGGCCGCGCGAAAGCTCGGTCGTCCCGTCAAGTACAGGGCGACGCGTTCCGAATGCTTCATCAGTGACTACCAGGGCCGCGACCTGGTAACGAAACTGGAGCTGGGGCTCGATGAACGAGGCCGTTTCCTGGCGTTACGTGCGACCAACATCAGCAACGCCGGCGCTCACTGCGTTTCGCTCTCGCCACTCAGCAAAGGAGCTGGTCTGATTACCGGTAGTTACGATATTCCGGTCGCATCCCTGCGTGCCGTTTCGGTTTTCACCAATACGGTTCCGACGCAAGCCTACCGCAGCTCCGGCCGACCCGAGGTCACCTTCGCCATCGAAAGGCTGATCGACATTGCAGCCAGAAAACTCGGCATTGATCGCGTCACGCTGCGCCGCCGCAATTTGGTGCGGCCAAAGTCAATGCCCTACCAGAACGCCGTCGGCATGCGCTACGACAGCGGAACTTACGAGGACAATATGGACGTCGCGATGCGGCTCGCCGATTGGGACGGGTTTAAATCGCGTCGGCGCGAAGCAAAGAAGCGCGGCAAGCTTCTGGGCCTCGGTCTGGCCAACTATGTCGAATCCTCGATCGGTGCACCCAAAGAGCAAACGCGCATCAACGTGCGTCCGGATCGCCGCGTCGAGGTGGTTATCGGCACCCAGCCGGCTGGACAAGGCCACGAAACCAGCTTTGCGCAAGTGATCGCTGACCTGATCGCCGTGCCAATTGAATCCGTGCAGATTATCCTGGGCGACACCGACGTCGTAAAGGCCGGCGGCGGCACGCATTCCGGCCGCTCCATGCGGCACGCAGCGACCGTATTTTCCCTGGCCGCGGGCGAGTTGATTGCCAGGGGCAAGCGGGCTACCGCAGCGATCCTGGACACGATGCCGGATCGTGTCGATTTCAGCGACGGGCGCTTTGCGGCAAGGGAAAGCAATCGCAGCTTCGACTTTCTGGAGCTGGCGCAGGAAATGACACGCCACAAGATGCCAGACGATCTTTCCGCCGGACTTGCAGTCGTCACCGACAACGAGATGCATGATCCGGTATTTCCGAACGGATGTGCGATTTGCGAAATAGAGATCGATCCGGAAAGTTGCGATGTACGCTTGACCCGCTACACCTCGGTTGACGATGTCGGGCGTTGCATCAATCCGCTCATTGTCGACGGACAGACTCACGGGGCAATCGTACAGGGCGTCGGCCAGGCACTGTGGGAGCAGTGCGCGATTGACACCTCCGGCCAGCCCCTGTGCGGATCGTTCATGGACTACGGAATGCCGCGTTCCAATCGCTTGCCCTCTTTCGTCACGAAGATCGTCGAAGTGCTGTCGCCGACCAATCCACTCGGCATCAAGGCCGGCGGTGAAGGTGGGACGACGGCCGCGCCGGCGGTCATCGTCAGCGCGATCGTCGACGCGCTCGCTCCTTATGGCATCGACGACATCAAAATGCCGGTGACGCCATATCGCATCTGGCAGGCAATCCATGATCGAAAGGAAACTACTTCAGACTAGTCGCTCGTCTTGCAGCTGAAACCGGACCGTTTCAGTCTGAGGAAACGCCAAATCGGGGAGTGAAATGATCAACAAAATTATCGGTTTCTGCATATTCGTTGTTTCGCTCGCGGTGATCGCCGAGCCAGCGGTCGCACAGAGCCTCGCGGGCAAAACGATCAGGATCATCGTTCCCTACGCCGCAGGCGGTACTGGTGATGTGGTTGCGCGCGTGCTGGCTCAGGCGATAACGCAAAAGACCGGCCAGACGATCGTCGTGGAAGACCGCCCCGGCGCAAGCTCAATTGTCGGCAGCGAATTCGCGGCGCGCGCGGCGCCGGACGGCACGACAATTTTGCTCGTCGAAAACCCCTTTATTCTGAGTCCAATCCTTTTTCCCGGTCACTACGATCCCGTCAGCAGTTTTGAACCTCTTTGCTATGTCGCCGCAACGCCGGCGGTTCTTGCTGTGAGCAGCAAATCCGACATCCACACTCTGTCCGACTACCTCAAGCTCGCAACATCGAAGCCAGGCGCGGTTTCTTACGGCGGTACGGGACCGGCATCCATTATTCACATCGCTGGCGAGCTCCTGAAACGCGATGCCAAGGTCGACATAACTTATGTGCCCTACCCCGGTTCGCCTCCGGCAATGAACGCGACGCTTGCCGGCACGATCACTGCGGTTATGGCCAACTATTCCGATCTCAAGGGACAGATTGAGGCGGGGGCATTGAGACCGATCGCTGTGCCCGCGAAAAAGCGCGCAGAGGCGTTGCCGAACGTTCCGACGCTGGCGGAAAGTGGATTCAACAACCTGGATGCCGCGGTGTGGTTCGGCTTTGTTGCGCCCGCCAAGACGCCAAAGGAAACGCTGGCGCAGCTCTCGCAATACATATCGGACGCAGTCAAGTCCGAGGGCGTTGCCGACAGGCTCAAGAGCCAGGGAATGTTCATCAATCTTTTCTGCGGAGCGGAATTCGGAAACTTTTTGTCCGATCAGAAGCATTCATACACGGAGTTCGCACGCGAGTTCGATATCAAGCCGTAGGCACCGACACGCCGTCATGGCCGGCATAAAGTTCTCCTTCGTCATGGCCGGGCTTGTCCCGGCCATCCACGTCTTTGCTGTGGCAATGTTGTTAAGACGTGGATGCCCGCGACAAGCGCGGGCATGACGATCTCCGCTCCGGGCACGCGCCTCTGCGGCTCATTAACCATTTATTAACCATTTCAAGATCATATGTAATGATGTTCTGAGTCGTTTTCTCAGTCTTTCCAGCAACGTGGGGGAACCATGATTCGTTCGAGGCAGCTGAATGCAATTTCTCCGGATCGCTGCGGTTCTCTCGCTCGTGGCCACGGTGGGGACTGAAGTTAGGGCCGAGTGGTTTTCGATCAACAATGCGATTTCGCAAGCCGTTCTGACAAATCCCGGCATAGGCGAGGCTTCGGCCAACCGCCGCGCGACGGAAGCAGAACTTCGCCAGACGGCGAGGTGAAGGTGATCGTGCCGGTCTGCGTCGTGGTCGGGAATCCAGCCTCTCCCGCATGCGAGCCTGCCGGCTCGGCGATACTGCCGATGGTCCGCGCCGAAAGTCCCGCCTCGAACACCTGGGTGTCCGCACCACCGGGAGCCGGAATGACGATGTTGCCTGGCGAGGAGTCCGAAACCGCAATGTTCAGTGTCGCGGTCGACTGTGAGCCGTCTGCGTCCTGAATTGTATAAGTGAACACGTCGGTGCCGCTGCCAGTCGTGTGCACATAGCTGTAAGAGCCATCTGCGTTGAGGGTCAGTGTGCCGAAAGCACCGGCGATCGTCGCGCCGGCCGTCGGGCCCACAGCAACCGCAGTACCACCGCCCGCCGCAACACTTACGACCGTCACGCCACCGTCGGCGCCCGGAATATCGGC
>DASXLC010000121.1:0-14159 GCA_036496445.1 Pseudolabrys sp.
GCTTCGAGATCATCCGGGTGTTGCTTGATCAAGCCTTCCAAATGCTTCTGTGCCTCCTCGGCCCGGTCGAGGGCGTCGAGATTGGCAGCCATCTGGATGGCGGCATTACGATGTAACGGCGAATTGGCGGGAACGCGATCATAGATCTTGATCGCCAGCTCCGGCTTCTTGAGCGACTCATAAAGGTCGGCGAGCGACAGCAGCGCCAGCGGGTGGGTCGGGGTCAGGAAAAGCGAGAGCTGTAGATAAACCAGACCGAGATCTTCACCGCCGCGGCGGCCGAGGGAAGCGCCAAGGCCGTAAAGCGCTTCTGCGGCGCCCGTTTGGGCATTCGAAACGAGAGGCGGCAACTTCTCCCCTGCCTTGAGCTTATCCATGGCCTCGACCACGAGAGGGTGGCGCGGCAGGGTTTTGTCGAAGGTCTCGAAAATCGGCAATGCCTCCTTTGGAGACCGATTGCGCGAAATCCAGCTGCCATAGGCCTGAACGACCCGCAGTGCGGTGGAGTCCAGTTTGTAGGCGTGTTCAAGCCGTTTGCCGGCTTCCTTCTGATTGCCGGCGACGTCATAGATTAGACCCGCGTGCAGTTCCTTGAAGATCGCATACCATTCGGGACCGGTAAGGTGATCGATTGCCGCGATCGCGCCCTTGCTGTCATTCGTGCCATACGAGCTCCAGGCCGAAAGCAGGGTTGCGGTCAGATCGGTAATCGGCCCGCGGATCGACTGCGCCAGGTCGCGGCGGGCAGCGGGGTATTGCTTGCGCTTGAGTGAACTTACGCCGAGGACCAGCTTCGCAACACGATCATTCTTGTCGGCTTGCGCCACGCGCTCGGCGAATTTTACAGCTTCGTCAACGTCGCCATCGACCAGAAAAGACAAAAAGGCGCGGTCCAGCAGCTCGCCGTTGTTCGGGTCACGCTTGAGTGCGGCCCGATAATAGGAGGCTGCGGCGGCGGCATCGCGCTGCTGGCCAGCGTGACGCGCGGCGAGGTAACTGCCCGAAGCAGTTATGCCGGGGAATTCCAGGGCGCTTGTTTGCTGCGCGGCAAGCTCGATAGGTGCCGCCGCGAGAAAGGCGGCAAGCGCGCTGCCGGCAATGCAGCGGCCGAAGCTCGAAGACGTCACGGGCAATGCTCCAATGAGGCGGCTGGCCGCGAGGTCTGGCGCGGACCGCCGATGTTACGCCGAGAATGGCCTTTTTGCGCCGCCCCCGCAAGAACGTCCCGCAGTGCGAACGAAACACCTTGAATGGCCCGATGTGGCAGTATCGTGACGGGGCCGCCGGCGCAAGCCACATTCGGGTCGATCGAATCACATATTCGGGTAATTCGGCCCCCCACCACCCTCGGGCGGAACCCAGGTGATGTTTTGATTGGGGTCTTTGATGTCGCAGGTTTTGCAGTGGACGCAGTTCTGGGCGTTGATCACGAACTTGGGCGTACCCGCCTCCTCTATCCACTCATAGACGCCGGCCGGGCAATACCGGGCCGAGGGCCCGGCGAATACGTCGTGCTCGGATTTTTTCTGTAGTGCCATGTCTCTGACATGAAGATGAACCGGCTGATCTTCTTCATGATTCGTGTTGGACAGGAACACCGATGAAAGACGGTCGAAGGTAATTTTACCGTCCGGCTTCGGATAGCTGACGGGCCGGCATTCGGATGCGGACTTGAGCGTGTCGTAGTCCGCTTTGGCATGCTTGAGCGTGCCAAAAAGCGAGAATCCGAACGTGTTTGTCCACATATCGAGTCCGCCAAAGGCGATACCGGCGAGCGTGCCGAATTTTGACCAAAGCGGCTTGGCGTTACGAACCTTCCATAAATCTTTGCCGATAGCCGAGGCACGCCAGCCGGTTTCGTAGTCCGTCAGTTCGTCATGGCTGTGGCCGGCGGAAAGCGCCGCGGCGGCCGCTTCCGCCGCCATCATCCCCGACAGCATCGCGTTGTGGCTCCCCTTGATGCGGGGCACGTTCATGAATCCGGCATCGCAACCAACCAGCACGCCACCGGGAAACGACAGTTTCGGCACCGACTGATAGCCGCCTTCGGTCAAGGCGCGCGCGCCATATGCCAGCCGTTTACCGCCGTCGAAAGTGTCACGCACCAGCGGATGCGTCTTCAGACGCTGGAACTCCTCAAACGGCGACAGATAGGGATTGGAATAATTGAGGTGAAGAACGAACCCGACCGACACCAGACTGTCGTCGAGGTGATAGAGAAATGAGCCGCCGCCGGCTGAATTGTCGAGTGGCCAGCCGAAAGTGTGCTGCACAAGGCCTTTGCGGTGTTTTTCCGGCGCGACCTGCCAGAGCTCCTTCAATCCAAGCCCGAATTTCTGCGGTTCGCGCTCGTTCGCCAGACCGAATTTTGCGATCAATTGTTTGCCGAGATTGCCGCGCGCGCCTTCTGCGAACAGCGTGTATTTCGCGCGCAATTCCATGCCGCGGGCGAAATTATCCTTTGGTTCGCAGTTCTTGCCGACGCCCATGTCCCCGGTTGCGATTCCGGCAACCGCACCGTTTGCGTCAAAAAGGACCTCGACCGCAGCAAAGCCCGGATAAATCTCCACGCCGAGCGCTTCCGCCTTGGTTGCCAGCCAGCGGCAAACGTTGCCGAGCGAGACAATGAAGTTGCCGTGATTGCTCATCAGCGGTGGCATCATGAAATTCGGCAGCCGCAATGCACCGCCGGCCGAAAGGTAGTAGAAGCGATCGTCGGTGACGGCGGTCTTGATGGGCGTATCTTCGGAACGCCAGTCAGGAAGGAGACCGTCAAGCCCGACCGGATCGATGACTGCTCCGGAGAGAATATGCGCGCCGACTTCGGACCCTTTCTCCACCACCACCACGGAGATGTCCGGGTTGATCTGCTTGAGTCGGATAGCGCTGGCCAAGCCGGAGGGTCCGGCGCCAACAACCACGACATCGAATTCCATTGCTTCGCGGGCGGGCAACTCGGCCATAGGCATCTCCTAAGCCAATTGTCCACTTTTGCACACGGGCCGGCAATCGCGCAGCGCTCATGCTAATGTGCATAAATGATGCCTCCCCACGACAGATCGGCGCGCGACCTGCTCGACTTCTACGCCGAAGCCGGCGTCGACGCACTCGTGGGCGAAGAACCGGTCAATCGGTTTGCAGCCGTTGAAGCCCCTGCGCCGGCGACCCGAACGGTCCGGGACGTTGTGCCGTCGCCACACCGTGAAGCCAATGGCCCGGCGGCGGCGCTGGTGCCCCAGGCTCTCGATGAAGCCGCCATCGCTGCGCGTGCGGGGGCGAAAAGCGCAAAGACGCTCGATGAGCTGCGTGGCATTCTCGAAAAATTTGATGGCTGCGCTTTGAAGACGACCGCGACCCAACTTGTCTTTGCCGACGGCAGCCCGTCGGCGCGACTTATGTTCGTCGGGGAGGCTCCCGGCCGCGACGAGGACATTGAGGGCCTGCCGTTCGTCGGCCGGTCCGGCAAATTGCTCGATCGCATGCTGGCCGCGATCGGTCTCGACCGCACATCTGTTTACATCGCCAACATCGTGCCATGGCGGCCGCCGGGAAACCGAACACCGACGCCGCAGGAGTCGCAAATCTGCCTGCCCTTCATCCTGCGCCAGATCGAACTTGCCGATCCCGACATCCTGGTCTGCCTCGGGGGGCCCTCCGCACAAGCGTTGCTCGGCATCAAAGATGGCATCACCAAAACGCGGGGACGGTGGTTCACATTTGAAACGGGCCAGCGCGAGATTCGCGCCATGCCAACTTTCCACCCGGCTTTCCTCCTGCGTAGCCCGCTGCAGAAGCGCTTTGCCTGGCGCGATTTCCTGGCAATCAAAAAGGCGCTCGATCAGCGGTAGGCGATCAGAATTGCACCAGTAGCAATCAACGCCACGCCCAGCCAATTCGGAACGGTCAGACGCTCGCCGAGGAACATCACGCCGAACAACGCGACCAATACCACCGAAAGCTTGTCGATGGGTGCGACCTTGGCGGCGTCACCGATCTTGAGCGCGCGGAAGTAACACACCCACGACGCGCCCGTTGCCAGGCCCGACAGCAATAAAAAGAGATAGCTTCGCGACGGGATTGCGCCTGGCGACTGGAATTGCCCGGTCGCCAGCAGGATGAAGGCGAGAGTCACCAGAATAACAATTGTGCGAATGAAGGTCGCGAAATCAGCATTGACGTTTTCAACACCGACCTTGGCAAAAATTGCCGTAAGCGCAGCGAACAGCGCTGACAGGACCGCCCAGGCTTGCCAGGATGACAATAAGTTCATCCGACGACTGCGAACTTGACCGCGAATAAAATCGCAAGGACGACAATCGCCGGCGCCGCGTCCCGGATCTTGCCGCCAATCAGCTTTGCAAGGGTGTAAGTGATAAAGCCCAGCCCGATGCCGGTCGCGATCGAATACGTCAGCGGCATCGTGATCGCCGTCACCACTGCGGGCGCATATTCCGTGACGTCCTCCCAGTCGATCTCGGCGAGGCCACGCGCCATCACGCAAGCAACGTAGAGCAAGGCTGCCGCGGAAGCGTAAGCGGGGATCATTCCCGCAAGCGGTGCAAAAAACAGAGCAAGCAGGAAGAACAGGCCGACAAAAGCCGCGGTCAGTCCGGTACGGCCGCCAGCAGAAACGCCGGCAGCGCTCTCGATATAACTCGTGGTGGTGGAGGTCCCGATCAACGCGCCAAACATTGCAGCGAAACTGTCGGAAATCAGCGCCTCCTTCATGCGTGCAAGTTTGCCATTCTGCATCAAGCCAGTGCGATGAGTAACACCAATCAATGTCCCGGCATTGTCAAACACGTCCACGAACAGGATCGAGAACACGACAGTGATAAATGTCAGTTCCGTGACGCGCGAGAAATCGAGTTGCAGAAATGTTGGCGCGATCGACGGCGGCACCGAAATAACGCCGGTAAACTGCGCAAGCCCAAACGGCAGTCCGATCGCAGTGACGACGAGAATGCCAATCAATGTGCCGCCCATGATTCGCCGGTGGTTAAGGCCGGCGATCAGCACGAAGCCCAGCAGCATCAGGATCGGCTGCGGATTGGTGAGGTCCCCGAGGGTGACCAGTGTGGCCGGATGGTCGACCACCACCTTGGCTTCTTCCAGTGCGATGATCCCCAGAAAAAGTCCAACACCCGCCGACACGGCAAGCTTCAGGTTCTGCGGAATTGCATCGATGACGTACTGCCGTATCCGGAATACCGAAATGAGAAAGAACAGCACGCCGGAGCAGAACACCGCCGCGAGCGCCTGTTGCCAGGTATATTTGTAGGTCAATACGACGGTGAAGGCGAAGAACGCATTGATGCCCATGCCGGGCGCAAGGGCGATCGGATAGTTGGCATACAGCGCCATCACCAGGGTGCTTACCGCCGCAGCGACACAGGTCGCGACAAACACCGCGCCCTGATCCATTCCGGTCTTTCCAAGAATGATGGGGTTGACGAATACGATGTACACCATCGTCAAAAACGTCGTTACTCCCGCGATGAATTCGGTGCGAACGTCGGTGCCTTGTCCCGAGAGCCCGAAATAGCGATCCAGGCCCCTCACGATTTGCGACTCGTCGCCGCGCGATGCGCGTTTTGCCTGCTTGACCATTTCGCCCCTCTCCCGGTTGACCTCCAAGCCTACCGCCGACGGACCTCCTCGTCAGATCCTTTTGTAGACGGTGTGGATAGCGCGCATCACCGCTTCGATATACCGCAGCGCCGGAACACAATTGCTTCCCATGCTTTGTAGCCCAAGGGTATATTCGTCCAGAGGACATCAAGCCGGAGCTCGCAATGGATTTTGATCCTGTCCTGCTGGCCCGTTTGCAGTTTGCCTTCACGATTATATTTCACATCATATTTCCGAGCTTCACGATCGGGTTGTCGGCCTATATCGCCACGCTCGGCGCGATGTGGTTGCGCAGCGGCAACGACCACTACCACCTGCTCATGCGTTTCTGGACGAAGATTTTCGCCGTCTCGTTCGCCATGGGCGTCGTCTCCGGAATTGTTTTGTCTTATCAATTTGGCACGAACTGGAGCCGCTTCTCGGTGATTGTCGGCAATGTGATCGGGCCGCTGATCGGGTATGAGGTGCTGAGCGCATTTTTCCTGGAAGCGACTTTCCTTGGCGTGCTGCTGTTCGGTTTCAACCGTGTGCCTCCCTGGCTTTACGTTCTTTCAGCCGCGATTGTTGCCATTGGTACCGCTCTCTCCGCATTCTGGATTTTGTCGGCAAACAGCTGGATGCAAACGCCGACCGGACATGAGGTGCGTGGCGGCATCGCCTATCCGGTCGATTGGCTTTCCGTCGTCTTCAATCCGAGCTTTCCCTATCGCTTCGCGCACATGCTCAATGCTGCATACCTCACCACCGGCTTCGTGGTGCTGGCAGTCGGTGCGCGCTATCTGGTCGCCGGCCGTCACATTGAAGAAGGCCGCACAATGTTGCGGATGGCGATCGGGCTAGCCGCAATCCTGGCGCCGTTGCAGTTATTTCTCGGTGACCAGCACGGCCTTAATACGCTTCAACACCAGCCGATAAAGGTTGCGGCGATGGAGGCGCATTGGGACGGCACCAAACCCGGTGATTTCCACATCTTCGCATGGCCGGACGAAAAGGCGGGCGAGAACCGTTTCGCGATCTCGATCCCGCGCGGCGCTTCACTCATCCTTACCCATCACCTGAACGGTTTGTTCCCGGGCCTGAACAGCGTGCCGGCTTCGGACCGGCCGCCTGTCACGCTCGTGTTCTTCAGCTTCCGCATTATGCTGGCGATCGGTCTCTTCATGATCGGAGCTGCCCTGTTTGGCGCGTTCCTTTGGTGGCGCGGTACACTCTTCGACACCCGCTGGTACCTGCGCATCATGGCGCAATGCTGGTGGATCGGATTCGTGGCGGTGATCGCCGGCTGGATCGTGACAGAATGCGGACGGCAGCCGTGGATTGCGTATGGCCTGCTACGGACTGCTGACGCGACGTCTCCGGTGCCGGGCGCAACCATTGCCGGCACGCTTGCGCTGTTTGTCATCGCATACGGAGTCGTGTTCTCGTTCGGCATCTACTACATCAACCGCCTGATCGCTCAAGGTCCGACGGGGTTGCCAGCCGAAGAACCCGGACATTTTTCGGCAAATCCGATCTCCGCCGCGCATGATGCCGGGCGCACCGCGGTGCGGCGGACTTAGAGGCCGCTTCGCGAGGAGTAAAGCCATGGAATGGTATCTCCCGGTGATCTGGGCCGCGCTGATTGGCACCGCGGTCGTCATGTACGTGATCCTGGACGGCTTCGATCTCGGCATCGGCATCCTCTTTCCGTTCGCGCGCAACGAAAGCGAACGTGATCAGATGATGCGGACCGTGGCGCCATTCTGGGACGGGAACGAGACCTGGCTGGTGCTGGGTGGCGGCGGACTATGGGTCGCATTCCCGAGAGCCTACGCCGTCGTGATGCCGGCGCTCTATCTGCCGGTGATTGTGATGTTGTTGGCGCTTGTTTTCCGGGGAGTCGCATTCGAATTCCGCACCGTCTCGCGCAGCAAGACGTGGCTCAACATGGCCTTCACCATCGGCTCCACGCTTGCCGCCTTTGCCCAGGGCGTCATCCTTGGCGGGTTGATTCAAGGCATTCACGTGCGGGACGGGGCATTTGCCGGTGGTACGTTCGATTGGGCAACACCGTTTGCGCTCGTTTGTGGCCTGTCGCTGGTCGCCGGTTATGGATTGCTCGGTGCCACCTGGCTCACGATGAAAACCGAAGGGCCGGTGGCGGAACGCGCCCGCGCACAATCAAAGATCCTGCTGCTGGCAGTTCTCGTATCTATGGCCGTCGTGAGCTTGTGGACACCGCTGGCCGACCCGCGCATCGCGGCGCGCTGGTTCTCGCTGCCGAATTTTTACTTCCTGTGGCCGGTTCCGGTCATTACCGCCCTGACGGCCTATCTCGCGTGGCGGTGGATTGAAACCGGGCGCGAAACGCCACCGTTCCTTGCGACGATTGTATTATTCCTGTTGGGGTTCCTCGGGCTGGCGATATCCGTCTTTCCATATCTTGTGCCGCCGTCGCTTACCATTTGGGATACTGCTGCTGCTCCGGCCAGCCAGATCTTCATGCTGCTCGGCACGCTGCTGCTGTTGCCAATGATCCTCGGCTACATCGCTTTTATCTACTGGCTGTTTCGCGGCAAGGTCCGCGAGGGCGAGAGCTATCACTGAGCCGCATGATCCCGAAAAGCCTGTCCTTCCCTCATCAGGGATGGGAATCGGCTTCCGCACGAGATCATGTGCAAAGGTCTTAAGGCGCCTGCGGACGCTGCATCGACCAGCCGAGCCGGATGAGTGGCAGCATGCCCTGCACAGCACGCGGGAATGATCGCGGCACTTCCGCGACCATGTCAGGAAATTGCACCTTCAGGGTCTCGGGCGGCGTGCCGCTGTTGTCAGCCGCCGGCCAGACCAAAACGCCGCCGCGCGCACGCACATCGGCCGCGTTTGTCCACGGGCTGCGCTGCGGTGCCCAGGCAAAATAGAGATGCGGGCGGCTTGGCGCGGCAAGCGCGATCAGCGGCGCTATTCGTGGATCGCCACTGATATACATAAGTGGTTTGCCCGTACGGCGCTGATAGATGTCAGAATAAAAGTGGCCCTCGGCATTTGCCGGCTGGGCAATTCTGAGATCGATGCCCAATGTCCATGGAAAGATTGCCGGCGCAAGCGCGACTATGACCGGCGGCGCGACCAGCAGCCCTAACCAGGCAGAGGACACCAGCCGCTCGCGATAGAGAAGAATTTTGTCGCCGGCAGCGACGATCACAGCAAGTCCGGAAAGCACGACAAGCGGTGCACTGCGATCAAACGGTCCAAGTCGTCCGCTGGCAAGGGCCACTGCGATCGCCATCAGACCAGGCACGACAGCGAAGACGTACACAAAGACGCGGGCAAATGGATCTACTGGATTGCGATCGATCTCGGGCGCGCGTTCGCGAGGATGGCGAGGCCAGCCGCTGGTCAACGTCACGAGTAACGCGAGACCAAGATGTGTGAGCACCAGCGCAAACAGCAGCCACAAGCCCGGTGACAGCCGGCCGACGGCAGCGACGCCCTCTTCGATACCTTCGATGACGAGCGAGTGACCGGTGCTGAGCCAAAGCGCATGAGGAAACACGACGATGCATAAAAGCAGCGTGGCGATCCACAATTCAGGGTGCAACGCCGCGCTTCGCCCACGTTCGGTCGACAGCGTGAACACGATCATAAGTAAAAGCAGGATCAATCCGACATAGCTCGCGAGCAGCAGCAAGCCCAGATCGAGCGCGAGCAAAAGCCAGTAACCGCGCTTGTCCTCCCCGACAGCGCGCCAATAGTACAGCAGACCCAGCGCCCACAACGGAGCCGCCAGGATCGCCGGACCGAAATTGGGTGTTGGCACCGTGAAGGCCGCGATGCCGACCATCAAGAGTACGGCGAGAACTGCGTGGCGGGTGCCGACGATGGCGCGGCCAAGTGTGAATATCGCCCAAAACGTGACAACGATGCAGGCCTGCGCCAATGCATAGAGGCCGAAACTGCCGGCCAAACGATAGGCGATCTCGCCAAACCAGAACGCCAGCGGGGGACCAAGATAGCTGCCGAGCACAAATTCATGGCCAATGGCGAGCACGAGCGGCACGTCGCCTGGAGGGGCGCTGTAAAAAAGAGAGGGGACCAGGGTCCAAAGCACGGCTTGCGAGAGCGCCACGGTCCAAAACACCACCGCCGGGCGTCCACGCAGGAATTCGACAAGCAGGGAGACGTAATGCATTGGCCCGGGCGGGGTGAAAACAGTTTATTCGTCGCGCATGACATTATCCGAAAACCGGTACTCATCGCCGATCAGATTGAGGACAAGCTTTTTCGGGATCATGCAAACCGCAGCAATAAAGAAGCTGCGCTAAAGAGGCAATAACTCGGCAATCACCTCATCGGAGGTGCTGCCCAAAGCCGCGAGTTTGGCGGCCACAGGCGCAAAGGACCTACGGTGATGGACGGTCGGGCCCAGGCGGGCCAGCGCAGCGAAATGCTCAGGCACGCTGTAGCCCATGTGCCGTTCAAAGCCGTAGCCCGGATAAGCAAGGCCGAGCCGGGTCATCAACCGGTCTCGGGTCACTTTCGCCACGATTGACGCCGCGGCAATCGAGACCAAGAGTGCGTCGCCGGACACGACTGTTTCGCAGTCGCAACCGCAGTCGATCTTTTGATTTCCATCGACGAAGACCAATTTCGGCTGAATTGGCAGTGCCTTGACAGCGCGCGCGAGCGCCCAGAGGGAAGCGCGCAAGATGTTATCGCGATCGATGCGCTCCACCGCGCCGAACGCCACCGCAACCTGGGCCGTTGCGCAGATTTTCTCGTAAAGTTTCTCGCGTTCCGCAGCATCGAGCTTCTTGGAATCGTTGAGACCACGCGGAATGTGTTTGGGATCGAGCACTACTGCGGCCGCAACGACAGGGCCCGCGAGCGGCCCCCTGCCCGCCTCATCGCAACCGGCAACCGGCAAAATCCCTTTATTCAGCGCACGGCGCTCGCGCCTGAAGGTCGGGCGCAAGATCGGCTCATTGAGCGGCAGACGCGGATTGGGCTTGGACTTGCTGGCCATTGCCGCGATTGAGCGCGCGGCGAATGCGGCAAGTCAATCGCAATTCGCCGGCCTGTGTACGGTTGGGGACAGCGCAGCTCAACCGGGCAGCGTCAGGCGGCCATCCTCGCTGAGCTGGAAATGCGGATTGTAGGCCACTTCCCAGAGATGGCCGTCGAGATCGGAGAAATATCCGCTATAGCCGCCCCAGAAGACATCCTGCGCCGGCTTGCGAACGACGGCGCCGGCGCCATGCGCCTTCTTGATCACCGCATCAACGTCCGATTTCGAGTGGCAGTTCCAGGCGAGCGTGAACCCGTGGAAAGTCTCCGACATGCCCTCGAACGCGACATTCGCATCCTTGGCGAGTTCGTTCGACGGCCACACAGCGATGGCGCAGGCTCCCGCCTGGAAAAAACCGATACCGTCGAACGTCTTTCCTTTCCGCTGAAAACCCAGCGTCTCGTAGAAAGCAATGCTGCGCTGAAGATCCGATACTCCCAGCGTAACCAAGCTTAAATGCGCGTCAGGCTCGCTCATCCTTCCAAGTCCTCTCATTCACGTTTCGAACAGGCCGAGTTGCTCGCAAGACGGACGCGGCGGTCGGAACCGAGTCGTGTCGAGTTTCCGTTTTTGAGTATTAAGTCCCAGCTTTTCGCAGGCCACCTCAAAGCGTCGGCCGATCATCCATGCGTAAGGACCCGTCCCCTTCATGCGCGTGCCCCAGGTCGAGTCGTAGTCCTTGCCGCCACGCATGTCGCGGATCAGCTTGAAAACGTGACGGTAGCGGTCGGGGTAGTTTGCAATCAGCCATTCGCGAAACAGGTCGCGCACCTCGAGCGGCAGCCGCAACAACACGTAGCCTGCTTCTTTTACTCCGGCCGTACAGGCCGCTTCGAGGATCCGCTCTATCTCCATGTCGTTGAGTGCCGGGATCACTGGCGCAACCATGACAGTCGCCGGTACGCCGGCCTGGCTCAAGCGGCGCAGCGTCTCCAGCCGCCGCATTGGCGTTGCCGCGCGCGGCTCCATCTTGCGTGCGAGTTCCGCATCCAGCGTGGTCACTGACAGCGCAACCTTCGCGAGATTGCGCTCGGCCATGCGGGCGAGGATGTCGAGATCGCGCAATACCAGCGCCGACTTGGTGACGATACCAACCGGATGCCCGGCGCGGTCGAGCACTTCCAGAATGCGGCGCATCACTTTGTATCGACGCTCGATCGGTTGATAAGGATCGGTATTGGTACCGATCGCAATCACCTTCGGCTCATAACCGGGTGCCGATAATTCTTTTTCCAGCAAATTGGCTGCTTCCGGTTTCACCAACAGCTTGGATTCAAAGTCGAGTCCGGGCGAGAGCCCGAGATAGGCATGGGTCGGTCGAGCGAAACAGTAAACGCAGCCATGCTCGCAGCCGCGATAAGGATTGATCGAGCGGTCAAAGCCGATATCGGGCGATTCATTACGGGTGATGATCTTGCGGGTGGAGTCGATTGTGACCGTCGTCTTGAAGGCCGGCAGCTCATCAAGCGTCCGCCAGCCGTCATCGAAAGCGACGCGGGCGAGCGGCTCATAGCGGCCAGAGGCGTTGCTGTGCGCACCCCGACCCCGCCGGCGCTCGTGGTCGACGACGACGCCGAGCAACTCGCTCACGTCCTCATAGCCGCCCGCCGGCACGGAGGGCAGCTCCTTAGCCGGCGGGCGTCTTTGGGCTGCGTTTGGTCGAGCCATGGGTTCACTCTAACCATCCTATGTGAACATAACAAGAACACTCTTCAAGGCGGTATCTTTTGGTATGCCGGGGGCCGATCTCGTGGGACCGATGGGGCAGGCCACATGATATAGTGGCAACGGTATCCCACCGGCTGCGGTTCCATGCTCAGCGCAATCATTGCCACCCGCGATTCGGAACGAGTGCTCGTTCCCACACTGGCCGCGCTGGTCCCTGGTGCTGCTGCCGGTCTGATCGGAGAGGTCGTCATTGCGGACGCCGGTTCGCGGGACGCCACGGCCGAGATCGCCGAGATCGCAGGGTGCCGCTTCATCAGTTCAAGCGATCCCTTGGGGGTCCGACTGAGTGCTGCCGCAACAAGCACCCGCAGCCCCTGGCTGATCTTTCTTCGCGCGGGTGCTGTGCCGCAGCCAGGTTGGATCGACGCAGCCGACCACTTCATGCAGTCAACCGACGTCCCCGGGGGCGCGGATCGCGCGGCCGTGTTTCGCCCGCCCGGGCCTGTCGACCATTTGCGTCCAACCCTCGGCGAGGTCTTCGCTTTGCTCCGAAGCGCGTTGGGAAGTGGTCCCGGGCCCGATCAGGGTCTTTTGATCTCCCGTCACCTTTACGAGGCGGTCGGCGGACATCCCACAGGGGCCAATGCCGAAACGGCCTTGCTGCATCGGCTAGGTCGCCGGCGCATCGCCATGCTGCCCGCTGCGGTCACTCTTGCCAGAAAAGATACTTGACTTAGTCAACTAATTGACCGACTCTTCCGCGATGGCGAGCCAACAAGCAATTGCGGCCGTACGTCGTTTCAATCGCTTTTACACGCGGCAAATTGGCGTATTGCGCAAGACCTATCTCGATAGCCCCTACTCGCTCGGCGAGATGCGGGTGCTCTACGAGATCGCGCAGTCGGATCACATCACCGCAACGGACGTTGGCCGGACACTTGAGCTCGACGCGGGCTACCTCAGCCGCCTTCTGCGCAATTTCGAAAAGCGCGGGCTGATCAGCCGCAAGACCTCGGCCAAAGACGGGCGCCAAAGTCATCTCGCGCTGACTTCGCGCGGCCGCAAACTGTTCGCTCCGATGGAACAGCGTTCGCAGCAACAGGCGGGCTCCATGCTGAACGCGCTCGACGCCGCACAGCAAGACCAGATTGTTGCGGCGATGCATGCGATCGAGACGCTGCTCGCCGGCGTTGCAGAAACAAAACCCGGCACAAAGCCTCGATACATTCTTCGTGAACCTCGGACAGGCGATTTTGGCTGGATCGTTTCACGCCATGCCGAACTCTATGCAAAGGAATACGGCTGGACGGAGCCTTTTGAAGGCCTGTGCGCTCAGATCGTTGCCGATTTCGTCAACAACTTCGATCCCAGGCTGGAACGCTGCTGGATCGCAGAGATCAACGGAGAAAATGTCGGCTGCGTCATGCTGGTGAAGGACGAACAACCGGGCGTCGCCCGCCTCCGCCTGCTGTTGGTCGATCCGAAGGGGCGCGGCCTTGGCCTGGGCACCCGGTTGGTGGACGAGTGCGTCAGCTTCGCGCGCACCGCTGGTTACAAGAAGATTACGCTGTGGACACACAGCATTCTCACAGCGGCCCGTCGCGTCTATGAGAATGCCGGTTTCACTCTCACCTCAAGCGAGCCGCGGCACACCTGGGGCAAAGACGTTGTTGCGGAGTTCTGGGATCTGGATTTGTGACGGCGGCAACTACTTGCGTCGCTGCATGTGCTCGTCGAGCCGGGGCAGGATCTCCACGAAATTGCAGGGGCGATACCGGTAGTCGAGCTGGTGCATCAGGATTTCGTCCCAGGC
>DASXLC010000122.1:0-26149 GCA_036496445.1 Pseudolabrys sp.
CGAAGGGCTCGCCAGCCGCTGCTTCATCACTGGCAGCAGCGAATGCCCTCCGGCCAGCAGCTTGGCCTCCGGATTGCGCGCCAGCAGGCCGGCCGCCTGGCGGACCGTCGTCGGACGATGGAAAGTGAAATTGTACATCGATGTCTCCCGTGATTACGCGGCCTGACGTGGTTGAGCGCCCTTGAGCGCGGCCCACACCGCCTGAGCGGTCGCGGGCATGGCCAATTCTTCCGTACCAATTGCATCGGTGATGGCGTTGATCACCGCCGCGGGCGCAGCAATTGCGCCCGCCTCACCGCAGCCCTTGATGCCGAGCGGATTTGAAGGTGACTTCGTCTCCGTCAACCCGACTTGAAACGATGGCAGGTCATGAGCGTGCGGCATGCAATAGTCCATCAGCGAGCCGGTCACGAGCTGGCCGTCCTTGTCGTAGATGGCGCTTTCGAGCAATGCCTGGCCGATCCCTTGCGCGATGCCGCCATGCACCTGGCCTTCCACGATCATCGGGTTGATAATGGTGCCGAAGTCGTCCACCGCGGTCCAATTGACGATTTCCGTTTTGCCGGTGTCGCTGTCGATCTCGACCTCGCAAATGTGGCAACCCGCCGGAAACGTAAAGTTCGTTGGATCGTAGAAGCTTGTTTCCTTTAGTCCCGGTTCAAGTTCCTGGCCGGCAAATTTGTGCGCAATGTAGGCATTGAGCGACACATCGCCCCAGGCGGCTGACTTGTCGGTGCCGGCAACGGTGAATTTTCCGTCCTTGAATACGATGTCGCCTTCCGCCGCTTCAAGCATGTGCGCGGCGACTTTTTTTGCTTTGACCTCGATCTTGTCGAGCGCCTTGACGATCGCGGACATCCCGACAGCACCTGAGCGCGAACCGTAAGTGCCCATGCCAAACTGCACTTTGTCGGTGTCGCCGTGCACGATCGATATATTCTCGAACGGAATGCCGAGCCGCTCCGAAACAAGCTGGGCGAATGTCGTCTCGTGCCCCTGCCCGTGCGCGTGTGTGCCGGTGAGCACTTCCACGCTCCCGGTGGGATTGACGCGCACTTCGGCGCTTTCCCACAGGCCCACCCCGCAGCCAAGCGATCCAACGGCTTGCGACGGTGCAATTCCGCAAGCCTCGATGTAGGTCGAATAGCCGAGCCCGCGCAGCTTGCCGTGACGCGCCGCTTCGCGCCTGCGTTTGCCAAAACCCTTGATATCGGCGAGGTCCAATGCCTTTTTAAGCGAGGCGTTATAGTCGCCCGCGTCGTAAGCCATGATCACCGGCGTCTGATGCGGAAACGATTTGATGAAATTGCGCTTCCGCAGGTCGGCAGGATCGATCTGCATCTGTCGGGCCGCCACTTCGACCAGTCGCTCGACCACGAATGTTGCTTCCGGACGCCCGGCGCCGCGATACGCGTCGACCGGCACGGTGTTGGTATAGACGGCGTCAACCTCGCAATAGATTTGCGGGATGTCGTACTGGCCCGAGAGCAGTGTGGCATAGAGATAAGTCGGCACCGACGATGAGAAGGTCGACATATAGGCGCCGAGATTTGCAATCGTCTTGACGCGCATCGCCAGCATCTTGCCATTGGCGTCGAGCGCGAGCTCCGCGTGCGTGACGTGATCGCGGCCGTGGGCGTCCGTGACGAATGATTCCGACCGATCAGCTGTCCACTTCACCGGGCGGCCGGTCTTGCGCGCAGCCCAGAGACAGACGACTTCTTCAGGATAGATGAAAATTTTCGAGCCGAATCCACCGCCGACGTCAGGCGCAATGACGCGCAATTTGTGTTCCGGCGCCATGCCCACAAATGCCGCGATCACGAGCCGCGACACGTGCGGATTTTGCGTTGTATTCCAGAGCGTGAGCTGATCGGTGCCGGAATCGTATTCCGCGAGCGCGACGCGCGGTTCGATCGCATTCGGCACAAGGCGGTTATTGACAATATCGAGCCTGGTAACATGTTTGGCGCCCGCAAAAGCTGCGTCGACCGCCTTCGCATCTCCGAGCGACCATTCGTAGATCGTGTTCTTCGGTGCGATTTCGTGAATTTGCGGTCCCGCTTTCGCCTTGGCCGGATCGACGACGGCTGGCAGCACCTGATAATCGACCTTGACCTTTTCGGCAGCGTCACGCGCCTGCGCCTGACTCGCCGCGATCACGACAGCAACCGCGTCGCCAACGTGGCACACCGTGTCGGCGGCCAGGGCGGGGTGCGGCGCCATCTTCATGGGTGTGCCGTCCTTGGAATGGATCATCCAGCCGCAGATCAGATTTCCGATTTTGTCGGTGGCGAGTTGTTTACCGGTAAACACATCAACCACGCCCGGCATTGTCCTTGCGGACGAGACATCAACGCTCTTGATCTTCGCGTGAGCGTGTGGCGAGCGGACAAACACGGCCCGGGTTTCTCCGGGGCGAACAACGTCGTCAGTATATTGGCCCTTGCCCGTAATGAAGCGGAGGTCTTCTTTTCGGCGCACCGCCGCGCCTATGCCCGTCGCGCTCATGGCGGTCTCCTCCTTTGAATTTTGACGCTATTCGGCGGCCTGACGTGCGCCATCCTTGGCCATGGCTTTCGCTCCTGCCGCAATGGCTTTGACGATATTGTGGTAGCCCGTGCAGCGGCAGATATTGCCGTCGAGCTGCTCGCGGATGGTGTGCTCGTCGAGATCGTTGCCGCGCCGGCGCACGATGTCGAGCGCGGCCATGATCATTCCCGGAGTGCAAAAGCCGCATTGCAGGCCGTGATTTTCGCGGAACGCCTCCTGCATGGGATGCAGAGGACCGTTCGGCTCGGCCAACCCCTCAATGGTGGTGATTTTGGCGCCTTCGCACTGCAAAGCGAGCGTTGTGCAAGCCTTCGCTGCAATGCCGTCGATATGAACGACGCAAGCTCCGCACTGGGACGTGTCGCAGCCGACATGAGTGCCGGTCAGCCGGAGATTCTCGCGCAGGAATTGCACTAGCAAGGTGCGTGCTTCGACGTCACCAGCGACGGCTTTGCCGTTCACCGTCATGGACACGGCAGGCATGACCTTCCTCCCAATTTGGGGCCAAAAGCCCTCTTTTCGCCGTCGTCCCCTCGGACGGCGGCGGTTCGCCTGCAAAATCAGGCCGATTTCGGCCCAATTCCACATTGGAACATGAATAACTCTGAACCCCGATTATGGGCCCGGTCAAGGGATTCAACGAGCAAAAGCTGCTTCAAACGGCGTGGACCCGCCTCACGGCGCCGCAACGGTTGAGGCAAATTTTTGAAAGAAATCATCGGCAATCTTCTTGGCGGCACCATTGACCAGGCGCTGGCCAAGTTGGGCAAGCTTGCCGCCGATCTGGGCCTCGACGTTATACGTCAGCAGCGTGCCGCCGTCCTTTTCAGTGAGCGCGACGGTCGCCCCTCCCTTCGCAAAGCCGGCGACACCACCATCACCTTCGCCGGAAATCCTGTAGCCGTTGGGCGGGTCAAGGTCGGTGAGCTGGACCCTGCCTTTGAAGCGCGCCTTTACCGGGCCGATTTTAGTCGTGGCGACCGCCTGAAATTCCGTATCCGACGTCTTGTTGAGCTCTTCGCAACCGGGGATACAGATTTTGAGCACTTCGGGGTCGTTGAGCTTCACCCACACCACGTCCCGGCTGGCCGCAAGCTGGACTTCACCCGTCATTGTCATCGCCATCGGAGCGTCTCCTCACCACTGGTCTTGAAGCTCGTCATCCCGGCTTAATGCCTCGCAGCGCACCTGAAAAGAGCTTTGCAGAGGGTGTTCGGGGCTTTATGGGTGTCGACCACGCTAGTTCCAGCAATCAGAACATCTTAGGGGAGGACTTTCATGCCGATGATCAATGCCGATGACGGCTGCCCGATCCGCGTCGAGGTCGAGGGCCGCGACGGCGCGCCCGTGCTGATGCTGTCGAACTCGCTCGGCACCAACTTGCATATGTGGGATGAACAGGCCACGGAGTTCGCGAAGCACTTCCGGCTCGTCAGGTACGACCGGCGCGGTCACGGTCAGTCGGGCGTACCAAACGGTCCCTACTCCATGGAGCGCTTCGGTCGTGACGTCCTCTCGGTACTCGACGCTCTCAAGATAAAAAAGATCAATTGGTGCGGCCTCTCGATGGGCGGCATGGTCGGCCAGTGGCTCGGAGCCAATGCGCCCGACCGCATAGAAAAACTCGTGCTCTCGAACACCAATAGCTACTACCCCGACAAGGGTCCCTGGAATGATCGCATCAAATTCGTCACTGAGAAGGGACTGGCGGAAATGGTCGACACCAATATGCAACGCTGGTTCACGGAAGGCTTTCGCGCGCGCTCCCCGCAAACCATCGACCGCATGCGCGAGATATTCGTGACGACAAAGGTGCCCGGCTATGTCGCTTGCTGCCAGGCGATCGCCGCCATGGATTTTCGCGCCAGCAATCCGAGCATCAAGGCGCCGACATTGGTGATCGTCGGCAGCCAGGACGTCGCCACGCCGCCGTCAGCCGGTGAAGCAATCCAGCAGCAGATCAAGGGAGCCAGGTTGATCAGCGTTGAAGCTGCGCATATTTCCAATATGGAACAGCCGAAGGCCTATACCGAGGCGGTGCTTAATTTCCTGCAATAAGAGGCGACGCCATGGACGACAAGGAACGTTACGAGCGCGGGATGGCCAGGCGCCGCAAAGTCCTGGGCAACGCCTGGGTCGATCGCGCCAATGCGAAGAAGACGCCATTTAACGAGGAATTCCAGGAGTTTATCACCCGCACTGCCTGGGGCGAAATCTGGACCCGCCCACACTACGACGAGCGCACGCGGCGCATTCTGGTGATCGGCACCATGCTCGCGCTCGATAAATGGGACGAATTCCGCATGCACGTGCGAGCCGCGCTCGCTGAGGGCGGATTTACCGCGGACGACATCAAGGAAATCATTTTGCAGCAGGCGATCTATTGTGGGGTGCCAGCCGCCAACCACGCCTTTAAGGAAGCCGCCGAAGTGATGGCCGAAATGGCTACGGCGAAATAACCGATCACGCGCGCCTGATATGCTCGTCATTTCATATTAAGGCGAGCCGATGCTAGCCATGGTTGGATCGGGAACGCCGTGGCCGTTATCAATGTTAGCCATGGCCTGATCCTTGAGGGAAATGCCATGGCTGAGATCAACATCCGCAAAGGCATGCCGAGTGTTCAGCTCGACAAGGCTGAATTCAAAAAACGTTTCCTGACGCAATTCTACGATTTGGCTTTTCAGCCGCTGCAAAAAGAACTCGACAAGATCGCCGAGGCTGCATGGGACGGCTACGACAACTACCGCAAGGCGCCACGCACCGTTAAGGCCGGTCAGGGCTTCGCCGATCCCGACTATGATCTTTCCGTCGAGTGGCTGGAGACCAGCAAGGCGATCGAAGTGGCGGAGCGACGGCAGAAAGACGCGAAAACACCATCGCGGGTTCTGATCGTTAACGGCTCAACGCGTAGCGAGCATACCTGTCCCGGTGAAATGTCGAAGACATTTCGCATGGTGAGCATCGCGCGCGACATCGTCGCGGCGACTGACGATTTTGAAGTCGAGGTGCTCGATCTTTCCCGGCTTGCGTCCGAATATGGCCGGACGATCTATCCCTGCAAGGCGTGCGTTTCAACGGCACAACCGCTCTGCCACTGGCCGTGTTCCTGCTATCCCAATCACGCGATCGGACAGACCGGCGATTGGATGAATGAAATCTATCCGATGTGGGCCGCGGCACACGGCGTTATGATTGTGTGCCCGGTGAACTGGTATCAGGCGCCCTCCTCGCTCAAATTGATGATTGATCGCCTGGTCTGCGCCGATGGTGGCAATCCGGACCCGACCTCGACCCATGGCAAGAATGCAGCCAAGGCGAAAGAGCTCGAACTTAAAGGCTGGCCCTACCCGCGCCATCTCGCCGGCCGCGTATTCTCGGTTGTCGTGCATGGCGATGCCGCCGGCGCTGAGAACTTGCGACGCATTCTCAGTGACTGGATGAGCGACATCGGGATGATTCCCTCAGGCCACCTGGCGCTGATCGATCGCTACGTCGGATACCTCGCGCCCTACGCCACCAGCCACGACGACTTCGATCGCGACGCAGATCTTCAAGATGATGTCCGCAATGCGGCGCTCGCGCTGGTACAGGCAGTCAAGGACAGACGTTCGGGGAAACTGCAACCGCCGGATCGCGGCCTGCACGAAACGCGCCAGAAATAAACTGACGCGACGTCACGCACATCAGTCTACATCGAGCTGAGCGCGTGAGCAACGGCGTCAAATTTTTCAACAACGAGCGTCAAGCACTCATGCGCAATCAACCATGTCAGGCCGAAGCGCAGGCTCCAGAGCAGAAATATCGCGGCCAGACGGTGAAACATTGATGCGCTTTCGGCCTCACGGATGGCGCGCGACGGATTGCGTCAGACGTGAAAGCGCGGAGCTGCCTTCGTAGCTGCCGTATCAACCACAATCTTCGAGTCAATCTGGGCATTTTCGCTTCGCCGCCCATTGCTGCGCTCAAAGATGCAAAGCCCGGTCGCCAGCGCGGCAAACAGAAGCTGGTACGTATGCTCACGCATGAGATCAGCGCTGTATGACCAGGACGCCGGACCGACCGAGGCAATACTGATCGCCACCACCAGGATGAGACCGGCCTCCAGGACTTCCGAATTTGCCTCACCGCGGGTCCAGCAGCGAATTCGATCGGCGATATGTATCGCGCAGATGCAGGCGACTGCGAGCTTGAGGGCTCCGAAAAACGCCGCAAGTTTGATCAGGCCGATCGGCCCAAGACCAAATAGACGACCGATGGCGAAAATAAACTGCGAGCGCCAGACGTCGTCGAGGCCGTAGCTCGGCGATGTCAGAATGCGCAATCCGTCGTAGCCCCAGAACAACGTGAAATAGAGGGCAATCGCGACGATCAGCGCCACAGCGGCATTCGAAAGTTTTCCCACGGCTTTTTTCTCCTCACCCGAGGAACCATGCGTAAGCCGTTGAAAATCGAAGTTCAAAAGAAACCGAAACTTTACCTTACCCGTTAGCCGTACTGGATTGCGGCGTTTACCAAACTGCGCACCCTGAACTTCGAGTGGAACATCAGTATTTGTCATCCATCCGATTGAAAACATTCGTTTCATTGTTCCGCCCCGCAGAGGCAAGTTCCGGCCCTTTCCGAGGAATCGGGCGGGGATTTCGGGTGTGTGCGGGCTGGCGCACCGCCTAGATCGGGTTCTCCGATCGTAAGCAAGGAACGGCGCCATGACTCTTGTCCCAACCTGGTTCGACGGCTCCGACGAACGCACGCGCCCCCGTCTGGTCCTGATCGCGACGTCGCTCGGCGTATTGTTCGCGCAAATCGACACGTCAGTGGTCAATCTCGCGCTTAAGAGCATCGGCGCCGATTTGCACGCCGGCGTCAGCGAAATGCAGTGGGTCATCGACTCCTACAATCTCGCTTATGCAAGTTTGCTGCTGACCGCCGGCACGCTGGGCGACCTCTACGGACGCAGACGAATATTCGTTTTGGGTATCGTCATGTTCATTGTCGGCACGTTGATTTGCGCACTGGCACCAAACGCCGCAACCTTGATTAGCGGACGGATTGTTAGTGGCATCGGCGCGGCCTTCGAAGTCCCGATGTCGCTGGTGCTGCTCACGCTTGCTTTTCCGGACCGCAATCAACGCACACATGCTTTGGGCGTGTGGGCAAGCTGCAATGCTCTTGCCTTCATCATTGGGCCGATGATCGGCGGATGGCTTGTCGATACCGTCGGGTGGCGAAGTATATTTTACGTCATTTTGCCGGTTTGCGCGGCGGCCGTGGCACTCACCTATGTCGCCGTCCGCGAGAGCGCGGAGCCGAACGGCCGTGCGCTCGACCTGCCCGGGCAAACCCTGGCCATCGTCGGTCTTTCTGCATTTGCCTTCGCCGCAATCGAGGGGTCGTATTGGGGATGGGGCTCGCCCTTGATCCTGTTGATCGTCGGCATCGCCCTGACGGCATTTGTGCTCTTCGTCTGGGTCGAAGCACGCACGCCGGGACCCATGTTACCTCTTCAGTTTCTGCGGCGGCCGGTATTTTCAGCCGCGCTCGCGGCCGCAGGCCTGATGACGTTCGGTATATACGCTTTGCTGTTCGTCATGCCGCTCTATTTCCAGACCGTGCGCGGCGCGAGTCCACTGACCGCCGGCCTTGAGCTGTTGCCCATGCCGATCAGTTTCTTCGTGGTCTCCCAGCTTGCCGGCCATCTCAATCGTCGACTGGGCCCGCGCGTCCTGATGACTGTTGGCATGGCATGCATGGGCGCCGGCGCGTTGTCACTGGCGTTCATCAGCGAAGGGACCAGCTTCGTATTTATCGAGATTGCGCTATTGATTGTTGGCGTGGGACTCGGACTTAACACGGCCCCGGTCAATGGCGTCGCTGTTGCCGCACTGCCGCCCGAACGGTCGGGGACTGCCTCCGGCGTGCTCAACACGTCGCGCATGATCGGCGCCACTCTTGGTGTCGCTATTCTGGGCGCTGCGTTTGCTGTTCACGCCGGCCAGGATGCGGCGGCCGGGTCCGGATTTCTACCCGGCCTGCGCGCTGCATTGATCGGCAGCGGCGCGGCGGAATTCATCGGCGCGGTAATTGCTTTTTCCTTCATCAGACACGATTCACTGCACGCAAAAAAATAGTTCAGCCGCCGCGTCCGTCGCGAAACGCGTGCGGGGTCATGCCGGTCTGCTTGCGGAAAAATCGGGTGAAATGAGAGGGGTCGGAAAAAGCCAGATCGTAGGCGATTTCATGGATCGCCTGGTTCGTGAAGACGAGCTGACGCTTGGCTTCGGTCAGGACGCGTTGACGGATCAGATGACCTGCCGTTACTCCCGTTGCACGTTTGACATGATCATTGAGACGATCGGGCGTCATTGCCAACTTTTCTGCGTAAAAACTGATCATGCGTTCCTTTCGGAAGTGTTCGTCGAGGAGCCGCCGCAACTGATCGACGCGCGGATCGGTACGCGAGAGCGTCACCGCGCCACTGCGCGCCCGGCTCACCGCAAGACGGACAACCTCGATGGCGATGAGGGCGAGCAGGCCGCGCATCGCCAGACGATGACCTTCGCGGGCAAGCGAATCTTCCTCGTATAGATCAGCGCATAGCGCCGAGAGGCGTCTGGCCTCGCCTGCATCGGCAAGCGGAAGCAGCGGCTGGTTTGCCACCGTCTTGAGCCGCGACAGCGCCTCACCTGATTGATCCCCCAGCGCGTCGGCAACATCCTCTGTGAAGCTCACAACCCAGCCGTCGGTGACCTGCGGCGTGAACCGAAAACCATGTGCTGTCGTGGCCGGCACCAGAATGACTGCCGGGGCAGAAAAGCGCACCGTCGCGGTTTCAAAGCTCATCTCACCGCCGCCCCTCTCGATCAGCAAGATCTGAAAGAGATTTCGATGACGATGAGCGCGAATGGTCCAATCATGAATCGAGGAGCGCGACGCGATCGTTTCAATATGGATGAAATCGAACACGGAATCGTCCGGCGGATCGCCGTAGAGATGAAACAGCGGCAGTGCCGAGCCCATCCCTCAAGCTTATTCGAGCTGGGCTTCGAAGGCCAACATCTGTTGCCGCAGAAATGAAAACCCCGCCTCGCGGCGGGGCTTTCAATCTCGCCTTTCAGCATGTTAGCGGTCGTGCTGTCCGCCGCCCTGCTGACCGCCTTGCTGCTGCTGGCCGGGCTTCTGCTGTCCACCCTGCTGCTGCTGGCCGGGCTTCTGCTGTCCGCCCTGCTGCTGGCCGGGCTTCTGTTGTCCGCCCTGCTGCTGCTGGCCAGGCTTCTCGTTCGGATTTTGATTTTGATTCATCATTCTCTCCAACGTTGGTCCGGAAGCGCCGCTCAATTCGCGCTCCATGGCAAAAGGTAATGCGCCAATCGCCGCATTGTTCCCGTGCGGTTCCTGTTCAACTTTCGAAGAAAATCGTATTTGGAACTCCGACATCATCCGATGTGTTCCTTGATCACACCGGAGGAATCGACAATGGGACGCTATCTGCTGCTGTGGCTGCTCGGGGTGCCAATTCCAATTCTCCTGCTGATCTGGATTTTCGGTGGTTTGCACTAGCCGATGCCGGAACCGAAGCGACATTCGGTCGCCACGGAAAGTACACCGTCGGCAATGTGCTGTGAGCCTGTTTCCGCCAGCGGCAGGGACAGGCTTTCGTACGGCAATTGCACTTAGTAACACCACCTTCGGCGCGGCGTTGCCGCTCCCCCTACGCCCTGTTAAGCCTCTAACATCAGGGGCGATTGGCCGGTCAGCGGCCAGATCGGGAAGGCGCAGGGGACGCGATGGAAGTCTTCCTTCAGCAACTTATAAACGGCATCACACTTGGCTCAATCTACGGCCTGATCGCCATAGGCTATACCATGGTGTTCGGCATTATCGGCATGGTGAACTTTGCCCACGGCGATGTGTTCATGGTGTCCGCCTTCATTGCCTTGGTGGCCTTCCTGCTGATCGTCAGTTTCCTCGGAATATCCTCGATGGCGCTTGCAATCTTTCTCGTGCTGATCGTGGCAATGCTGTTTACCTCACTGGTCAACTGGACCATCGAACGGCTCGCTTACCGGCCGCTGCGTGGCTCATTTCGGCTGGCGCCGCTCATTTCCGCGATCGGCATGTCGATCTTCCTGTCGAACTTCGTGCAATTGACACAAGGTCCGCGCAACAAATCAATTCCGCCGATGGTGCAAGGCGAGTTCGTGCTGTTCACAAAAAACGACTATCCGGTCACCCTCTCGCATAAGCAGCTCATCATATGGATCGTGACCGCGGTGCTGCTCGGCTGTTTCTGGTATCTCGTTACGAGAACCCGGCTTGGCCGCGCACAACGCGCTTGCGAGCAGGATCAAAAGATGGCGGCTCTGGTCGGCGTCGATGTGGACCGCACCATCTCCATGACCTTCGTGATTGCCGCCGCGCTCGCCGCAGTCGCCGGCACAATGTACCTTATGTACTACGGTGTCGTGAGTTTCTCCGACGGTTTCGTTCCCGGTGTGAAGGCGTTTACCGCAGCCGTGCTGGGCGGGATCGGATCGCTTCCCGGCGCGGTGATTGGCGGCCTCCTGATCGGTCTTATCGAAACCATGTGGTCCGCTTATTTTTCAATCGACTACAAAGACGTAGCCGCGTTTTCCGTTTTGGCGATCACTTTAATCTTCTTGCCACAGGGTCTGTTCGGCCGTCCGGATGTCGAAAAGGTCTGATATGGGGGGCGACGCGCCGGGGACGCGCGTCGACACAACTCGCGCGCTAAAGGACGCGGCGATCACCGCGCTGCTCGCTTTCGGCCTGTTTCTGCCCCTTGTCGGCTTTCAGACCGTTACCGACGTCCGCAATGACCTCATCCTGACGACACGGTGGCCCTTGTTGTTTGCGGTCGTCGGCGTCGTCGGCATAGGCCGCCTCGCCTATTCGGTTGTGATCGAACCGTGGCTCAGACAACGCTCGCTCCAGCCAGCCGCCCCGATTCCGGCCTGGCGTACGCACGCCGGCAAATGGCTTGTCCCGTTTGCAATCGGATTCGTCATAGCCTATCCCGCCATCGTCATCGTTGCCGCAGGTTTTGGCCGCGCCGTAAAGTGGATCGACAATTTCGGAATTCAGATCCTGATCTATGTCATGCTCGGGTGGGGTCTCAACATCGTCGTAGGCCTCGCAGGATTGCTCGATCTCGGTTATGTGGCCTTCTACGCGGTCGGCGCCTACTCCTATGCCCTGCTTGCCAAAACTTTTGGGCTTTCTTTTTGGATTCTCCTGCCGCTCGCAGGCATCCTCGCTTCGTTCTGGGGAGTCCTGCTCGGCTTTCCGGTCCTGCGGTTGCGCGGCGACTATCTGGCGATTGTCACGCTCGCTTTCGGTGAAATCATTCGCATTGTGCTCATTAACTGGGTTGATTTGACCAACGGCTATGCCGGCATCACCAGCATTCCGCGGCCAACCTTCTTCGGCATTCCGTTTAACGCGGATGAAAACGGTTTCGCTGCTGTATTCGGGCTGGAATTTTCGCCGATCTACCGCACAATTTTCCTCTACTACCTTATTCTCGCGCTCGCATTGGTGACGGCATTCGTCACGATACGGTTGCGTCGCTTGCCGGTTGGCCGCGCCTGGGAAGCGTTGCGCGAGGATGAGATCGCCTGCCGGTCGCTCGGGATCAATACCACCAACACCAAGTTGACTGCTTTCGCCATGGGAGCGATGTTTGCCGGCTTTGCCGGCTCGTTTTTTGCGGCGCGGCAGGGGTTCATCTCGCCGGACTCGTTTACGTTCCTCGAGTCGGCCACAATCCTTTCAATCGTCGTCCTCGGCGGCATGGGAAGCCAGATCGGCGTCGCCATCGCAGCTGTCGCCATGATCGGGGGCACCGAAATCATGCGCGAACTGGATTTCCTCAAGCTGATTTTTGGCTCTACCTTCGATCCGACTCAATACCGAATGCTCCTGTTCGGGTTCGCGATGGTTTTGATCATGATCTGGCGGCCGCGCGGTCTGATTTCGACGCGCGATCCGTCGGTGGTCCTCAAGGAGCGCAAGGTCATCGGTGCCGATCTCGTCAAGGAAGGCCACGGATAATGGCAGTCCACGGTGACATCATGCTCCGCGTCGAGCATCTCACGATGCGCTTCGGCGGTCTCGTTGCCGTGGACGATTTGTCATTCACGGCCCGTGCAGGCGACATCACGGCATTGATCGGACCAAACGGCGCGGGAAAGACGACGGTCTTCAACTGCATCACGGGATTCTACCGGCCGAGCGAAGGACGTATCGCCCTCTGCCATGGCGATATCGCGGCCTGGGACTGGCTCGAAGAACTCACCGACAGCGGCAAGCGCAGCCTCGTCCGCGCCGGGCGCGAACTGCACCTGCTCGAACGCATGCCGGACTTTATCGTCACGCAGCACGCGCGGGTCGCCCGCACGTTTCAGAATATTCGCCTGTTTCCGGGCATGACCGTGCTGGAAAATCTGTTGGTCGCTCAGCACAACCGCCTGATGCTCGCGTCAGGCTACACGCTGCTCGGAATCCTTGGCTTTCCGTCCTTTGCTGCGGCCGAACGCGCTGCGATCGAACGGGCGCGGGAATGGCTTGATCTCGTCGGCCTCACGGTGCGCGCTGATGACGCCGCGGGCGACTTGCCTTATGGCGCGCAACGCCGCCTCGAAATCGCGCGTGCGATGTGCACCCAACCGATTCTGCTTTGCCTCGACGAGCCCGCCGCCGGCCTCAACCCGCGCGAAAGCGCAGAGCTTAACGAGCTTTTGCTGAAGATACGCGACCAGCACAGGATCTCGATCCTGCTGATCGAGCACGACATGTCCGTAGTCATGGAAATTTCGGATCACATCGTCGTGCTCGATTACGGCGTCAAGATAGCTGACGGCTCGCCGGCATCAATTCGCGATAATCCGAAGGTCATTGCGGCCTATCTCGGCGTCAGTGACAAGGATGTTGCGAAGGTCGAGGCGGAGGTTGGTCTATGACCACACCGCTGCTCGCAATTCGTGGCGTCAAGGCTTTCTACGGCCGCGTGATGGCGCTTAAAGGCGTCGACCTCGAAGTCAAGGAAGGCGAAATCGTCACGCTCATTGGCGCCAACGGCGCGGGCAAATCAACGCTGATGATGACTGTCTGCGGGAACCCGCGTGCGCGCGAAGGCACGATCAATTTTGCCGGGCATGACATCACCAGGCTGCCCACGCACGAGATCGCACGGCTCAGGCTTGCGCAGGCCCCCGAAGGCCGCCGCATTTTTCCGCGCATGACTGTCCTTGAGAATCTACAGATGGGCGCCAGCACAGCAGAGTCGTCCGACTTCAATCGCGATCTCGATCGCGTCATGTCATTGTTTCCGCGATTGCAGCAGCGCATTGGCCAACGCGGCGGAACGCTGTCTGGCGGCGAACAGCAAATGCTGGCTATTGCCCGCGCCTTGATGGCGCAACCGCGCCTGCTGCTGCTCGATGAGCCGTCGCTGGGCCTTGCGCCGCTGATCGTGCGACAGATTTTCGATGCCATTAAGACGCTCAATGCCGAAAGTGGCCTGACCGTGTTTCTGGTTGAGCAGAACGCCTATCACGCCCTCAAGCTCGCACACCGCGCCTACGTCATGGTCAATGGGCAGATCACGCTGACCGGCACAGGACAGGAATTGCTTGAGCGATCCGAAATCAAGTCGGCCTATCTTGAGGGAGGCCGGCATTGAATGAAATTTCGACGGCCTTCTCGATCCCCGAACTACTGTATGAGGAAGGCTCTTTTGGCGTATTCCTGCTGGTCACCATCATTTTGGGCGGCGGGGCGGCGCTGCTGGCCGGCCGCGCCATAGCCCTGACCTGGCGGCCGGCGTGGCAGGTTATCGGATACAGTCTCGTCCTGGCTGGTGCCGTAAGATTTATCCATTTCAGTCTGTTCGGCGGCAGTTTTCTGTCATTTCACTACTTTCTCGTCGACGCCATGTTCTGCATGGGGTTCGCTTATTTCGGTTTCAGAGCCGCCCGTAGATCACAAATGGTCAGACAATATCGCTGGCTCACTGAACCGGACGGTCCGATGCGCTGGCGCCGCAAGATGCCCTGACGTAATATTGGCGCGGGCAAAAAACGCTTCAGTAGAAGGGGAACACCAAATGAAGACGATCACGACGCTCGGCTTCGCGTTGGGCATTGCGATGATCACGGCGGGAACAGCCGGGGCTCAGGTTAAATTCGGCGTGGGTGGGCCCATTACAGGGCCAAGCGCGGCGACCGGCGCGCAAATGAAGAACGGCGTCGATCAGGCCGCCATTGATATCAACGCGGCCGGAGGAATCCTGGGCCAGAAGATCATTGTTTCCTACGGAGACGACGCCTCCGATCCGAAACAAGGCGTTTCGGTGGCCAACAAGTTTGCCGCCGACGGTGTCAAGTTTGTCATCGGCCATTACAATTCAGGGGTCAGCATCCCGTCGTCGGAGGTCTATCAGGAGAACGGCATTCTGCAGATCACGCCGGCCTCGACCAACCCCACGGTGACCGAGCGCAAGATGTGGAACATCTTCCGTGTTTGCGGCCGTGACGACCAGCAGGGACAGGTTGCCGGTGAATACATCGTGAAACATTTCAAGGGCAAGAAGATCGCCATCGTTCACGACAAGACCACGTACGGCAAAGGCCTCGCTGACGAACCCAGGAAGACGATGGCCAAAGGGGGAATGAAGGACGTTCTCTATGAGGGCATCAACACTGGTGAAAAGGATTTCTCCGCACTGGTGTCCAAGATCAAGCAGTCGGGCGCAGACCTCATCTATTGGGGCGGCCTCTATACCGAAGGTGGCCTGATCGTGCGGCAGATGCGCGATCAAGGCGTTAAGGCGCCACTGATGGGCGGCGACGGCATCACCTCCGACGAATTCGCCTCGGTTGGCGGACCAGGTGTCGAGGGCACGCTGATGACCTACGGTCCCGACCCGCGTAACAAGCCGGACGCAAAAAAGGTGGTGGAGGAATTCCGCGCCAAGAAATTCGAACCGGAAGCCTACACGCTCTACAGCTACGCCGGCGTGCAGATCATCAAGCAGGCCGCCGAGGCCGCCAAATCTCTCGACCCCAAGAAGGTTGCAGAGAAAATGCATTCCGGAATGCAGTTCAAGACTGTGCTCGGCGATATCTCCTATGACAAGAAAGGCGATATCACCAAGCTCGACTACGTGATGTATGTCTGGAAAAAAGACCCCAGCGGCAAGATCACGTACGTCGAATGCCCGGGATCCGACTGCAGCAAGGTCAAATAGGCAATCGCACTTCGTCTTTCCAAAAAGCCCGCCGGTTGGCGGGCTTTTTTTCTCAGCCAATTTTGCCCAGGATCGGAAAAGTTTCGAGCAGCCACACGCTCATCTGGTTGATGCTTCCGGTCAGGAATGCGATCCCGGTCAAAACCAGCAGCGCCCCCATGGCCTGCTCGACGCGATGAAGATAATTGCGGAAGCGCGACAGAAAGGCTGCGAACGGTTCGATCGCAAAAGCCGCAACCATGAATGGAATTCCAAGGCCGAGCGAATAGACCGCGAGCAGGCTTGCCCCTTTCGTCACGGTCTGCTCGGACGCCGCTACTGCCAAAATGGCCGCGAGGATTGGCCCAATGCATGGTGTCCATCCAAAGGCGAAGGCGAGCCCGATCACGTAGGCGCCCCAGAGACCAACGGGCTTCGCAACATCGATTCGTTTCTGCCGCTGCAGAAACGCAATCGGTGTCACACCAAGGAAATGCAACCCCATGATGACAATGGCAATGCCGGCGACGATCGCGAGCGTTCCCGAATAGGCGCGGATGAGGGAGCCAATAACGCTCGCACTCGCGCCGAGCGCAACGAACACGGTGGAAAAGCCGAGTACGAAGAGAGCCGCCGCAGCGACGGTTTCGCGCTTGGCCCGCGACTTCGGCTCCTTGTCCGCAAATCGTTCGAGCGACGTGCCGGCCAGAAAGACGAGATACGGCGGCACCAGCGGCAGCACGCAGGGAGACAGGAAGCTGACAAGGCCTGCCGCCAGAGCGGCCAGGAAAGTGACTTCGCCATTCATGACGCCTCTCATGCGACGCAACGTGCCTGCTTGCAAGCGCCATACGGCTGTTTCGCCGGAACGTGAACGGACGTGATAGAGTCGGCGCCGGGAGACAATATGACGCGCAATCTGATCACCGATATTCCGGGCATCCGTGTGGGCCACGCCGAAGATGCCAAACTCGCATCCGGCGTCACAGCGGTCATCTTCGACAGGCCCGTGACCGCTAGCGTGGACGTGCGGGGCGGCGGGCCTGGCACGCGCGAGACGGCTCTGCTGGACCCGGCGCAGACTGTCGAAGGAATTGACGCCATCGTGTTGTCGGGCGGATCCGCTTTCGGCCTTGATGCAGCGTCGGGCACGCAGGCCTGGCTGCGCGAGAAAGGCCGCGGTTTCCAGGTGCGCGAAGCACGCGTGCCGATCGTCCCGGCAGCAATCCTCTTCGACCTGCTGTCGGGCGGCGACAAGAATTGGGGCCGCTACCCTCCTTACCGCGAACTCGGCTACGAGGCGGCGAGGACCGCAGGCGACGGCTTCGCATTGGGCAGTGCCGGCGCTGGGCTGGGCGCGACGACCGTCAATCTCAAGGGCGGCATTGGCTCGGCCAGCGCGCAGACACGCAGCGGGCTTACCGTCGGCGCCATTGCAGCCGCCAACGCCGCCGGCAGCATGACCATCGGCAACAGCGAGCACTTTTGGGCGGCCCCTTTTGAACACGAAAAGGAATTTGGCGGCCGCGGGTGGCCGGCGTCATTCCCTGATGACGCACTGACGTTTCGCAGCAAGGGTTCCCCAGGCGAAAACACGACCCTCGCTGTCATCGCAACGGACGCCAAGCTGACCAAAGCACAAGCCAAACGCCTAGCCGTGATGGCGCAAAGCGGTCTGTCGCGGGCGATCTATCCGGTGCACACGCCGCTCGATGGTGATGTGGTATTCGCGGCCGGCATGGGTGCCAAGGCCCTGCCCGACCCGGTGTTTTCGTTAAGCGAGCTCGGCATGCTCGCCGCCAATGTTCTGGCGCGCGCCATCGCACGCGGCATCTATGAAGCGACCGCTCTCCCGTTTCCGGGCGCGCTGCCAAGCTGGCACGATCGTTTCGGATGAAACAGAACCAGAATGGCAGGCTGTGCGTTGTCGTGGCATGCCATCGAAGGCCATCGCTGACATCGAATATGATCGGAAAAGCCAACGGCTGAAAGTTACATTCGTGACCGGCCGTACCTTTGAATACATCGATGTTCCCGCGGAAGTGGCGGCGTCGTTTCAGTCGGCCTTCTCGAAGGGCACATTCTTCAACGGCTACATTCGCGACCGTTACGATTTTCGGGAAATCATGCCCGCGCGAGCCGCTAGCTGAACCGTTCCGGGCGATAGGGAGCGGGATCGCAAAATGGCGGTTCCCCCGCCATCATCTCGGCGATCATGCGTCCGGTGGCGGGGCCCAGCGTCAGACCCCAATGCGCGTGACCGACTGCAAGCCACAGCCCTGCATGTCCCGGCGCGCGGCCGATTACCGGCCGCGAATCCGGCAAACAAGGCCGGCTGCCGAGCCAGGTTTTTCCGTCTGTGCGCTCGCCCAACGGAAATAGCTCGCGCGCCCGCGGCATCAACCGATCGAACTGCGCAGGCGACGGCGCGGCGTCACGTGCGGCGAATTCAGCCCCCGTGGTTATGCGGATACCTTGTTCCATCGGCGTGACTAGGTAGCCAACCTCGGCATCCAGCACCGGCCGCACCAGACCGGCATTGCCTTGCGCACGAAAATGCCGGTGATAACCCCGCTTGACTGCGAGCGGCAGCTTCAGATCGAGCGTTGCCAGCAGGTCTGACGACCACGGGCCCAGCGCTACCACGCATTCCGCTGCGTCGAGCGCACCTTCGTCAGTTTCGACACGCCAACGGCTTCCCGTCCGGTGCAGCGATCGCGCATCGCCCGAAAGGATAACGCCGCCGCGTGCGGTAAAATGCCCCGCATAGGCGCGTGTCACGCCGAGCGGATTGCTCACACTCGCCGCTTCCGGCCAGAACACCGCATGGGCGAACACCGGATGAAGCGACGGTTCGAGCGCTTGCGCAGCGGCCGTGTCGAGGGCCCGCAGAGGCAACCCGAATTTCGCAGCAAGATCGAATTCGGGCCTCAGGGCAGCAAAGCTCTTTTCACCACGATAGATTTTGAGCCAGCCCGTCTTGCGCAGATAATGTGCTGCGCCGGCTTCAGCCATCAGAACCTCATGCTCGGCGACTGCGCGGGAAAACAACGGGCGGATCAAACGCGCTGTCTCAGCCAGGCGTTCGGGCCGCGAGGCAGCGCGAAACGCCAATAGCCAGGGCAGCACCTGCGGCAGAAATGAAAGGTGATAGTTCGCATCGCTCGCACGCTTGAGCGCGATCCGCACAAGACTGCCGACATCCGATGGAAATGCCGGCGGAAATATCGTGTTGCCTTCGATGATTCCGGCGTTGCCATAGGACGTTTGCTCGCCGACGCTGGTCCGATCGATCAGCGCAACGCTCATCCCGCGCCGGACGAGATGCAGTGCTACTGATGTGCCGACAATGCCGGCGCCAAGAACCATTGCATCGGTGCGTGCCACGTTTTGCCTCCTAGCTCCGCTTTCGTCCTTATATATGGATCGCGGGAGCCAAGGGCGCTATCAAAGGCCTACCTGCGGCCGGAGTTTTCCCTCAATGAAGTTGCTTGGCGCCCCCGCGGCCGCACTCTCTCTTGCCGGCCGCCACGGCACGCTGGTGGCGGCCGCATCGGTCTTCGTCGGGCTTGCGATTCCCGAACTCGCTGCGGCCTGCAAGCCCTACCTTGGCGAAGCTATCGTGGTCTTGGTGACGCTGGCATTTCTGCGGGTCGATCCCAACGAACTCTTCGGTCATTTCACGCGGCCTGGACTAGTTGCCCTAGCGACGCTGTGGGCGATGCTGCTGGTGCCCACCGTGCTCGGGATCGGGTTCGTTGCCTTCGGAGTCGATCAGAGCATGCCGGGGCTTTACTTCATGTTGGTCCTGCAGATGTCTGCACCCGGCCTGATGTCTTCGCCGGCACTTGCGGCACTGCTTGGACTCGATGTCGCGCTGACGCTTGCAACTCTGATTGTGTCGACCGCGATCACGCCGCTGACGGCGAGCCTGTTCACCCACGTTTTTCTCGGTACCGCACTCGCCTCGCCGTTTGGCTTCGGTCTGAGGTTATTCTTGATCATCGCCGGCTGCGCTCTGGCGGCGGCGATCATCCGGCGCGTGACCGGGCCGACCTTCATCGTGGCTCAGCACGAACGCATCGACGGGTTGAGTATGATTGCGATGTTCATGTTTGCAGTCGCCGCCATGGATGGCGTGGCCGATCATTTCCGTTCAGACCCGCTGCTGGTGATCGAACTGACCGCGCTCGCCTTCGCACTCGCCCTCGGCCTGATCGCAGTTTCGGCTCTCGTTTTCCTGCGTGCCGGACGAGCACGCGCTTTCGCGATCGGCCTGATCGCCGGCAACCGCAACATCGGCCTCATGCTGGCCGCGTCCGGCTTTGCGGTGCCCGATGTTGCGTGGCTCTATTTCGCGCTCGCGCAATTTCCGATCTATCTCTTGCCCCATCTGCTCAAACCGCTGGTGCGCCGCCTATCCGCCAATCATTAACAAGCTGGTGCAAGAGATCTGTAACGGCGTTGCCCGGTCGCTCGCCTCGTGTTACCCGAACCCCTGTGGAGGCCATGAATGCCCCGTCCGCTCGTACTCGCGCCCTCGATTTTATCGGCTGATTTTGCCAAGCTCGGCGATGAAATACGCGCAGTCGAGGCTGCCGGTGCGGACTGGATCCATGTCGACGTGATGGACGGGCACTTCGTCCCCAATATCACGATCGGCCCCGCAGTGGTCCGGGCGATCAGGCCGCTCACCAGGAAGACTCTCGACGTCCATCTGATGATCGCACCGTGCGATCCGTATCTTGAGGCCTTTGCCAAGGCCGGGTCCGACATCATTACGGTTCACGTTGAGGCGGGCCCGCATGTGCACCGCTCGCTGCAGGCGATCCGTGCCCTCGGCAAAAAAGCCGGCGTTACGATGAACCCGGCCACGCCGGTCGCGACCATCGAACACGTCATCGACATGGTCGATCTCATTCTCATTATGTCGGTCAATCCTGGTTTCGGCGGCCAGACCTTCATTCCGGCTGCGCTCGACAAGTTGCGTGAGGTACGCACGCTGGTCGGTGCGCGACCCATCGACATCGAAATCGACGGCGGCATCACGCCGGAGAACACCGCCCGGGTCGTGCAGGCGGGCGCTAACGTGCTGGTCGCCGGATCGGCCGTGTTCACAGGCGGCAACTACAAGGCCAACATCGGCGCAATCCGCAATGCGGCGGCACTGGCACGCGGGGAAGCGGCGTGACCATAGCGCGCTACTCCCGCCCCGAAATGACGGCAATCTGGTCCCCGGAAACAAAATTCCGCATTTGGTTCGAGATCGAGGCCCACGCGGCCGACGCTATGGCCGAGATCGGCGTCATTCCAAAAGACGCCGCGAAGAAGATTTGGGAAAAGGGCAAAGCGGCAAAATTCGACGTCGCCCGCATCGATGCGATCGAGGCCGAGGTCAAACATGACGTCATTGCATTCCTGACCCACCTCTCGGAAATCGTGGGTCCGGAGGCGCGCTACGTTCATTCGGGCATGACCTCGTCGGACGTGCTCGACACGTGCCTCAACGTACAGCTCGTACGCGCCGCGGACATTCTAGTTGCGGACGTCGATGCCCTGCTCGCTGCGCTCAAGCGTCGCGCTCTCGAACACAAGCTGACGCCGACGGTCGGACGGTCGCATGGCATCCACGCCGAGCCGACCACGTTCGGCCTCAAGCTCGCGTATGCTTATGCGGAATTTGCGCGCGCAAAGGAGCGACTCATCTCTGCACGGAAGGAGGTCGCCACCTGCGCCATATCCGGCGCGGTCGGCACGTTTGCGCAGGTCGACCCGCGCGTCGAAGCGCACGTGGCCAAGGCGATGGGGCTGAGCGTCGAGCCCGTGTCGACGCAGATCATCCCGCGCGACCGCCACGCCATGTATTTCGCAATACTCGGCATTGTTGCCTCCTCAATTGAAAGGCTCGCGACCGAAATCCGTCATCTCCAACGAACGGAAGTGCTGGAGGCGGAAGAATACTTCACCGAAAAGCAAAAGGGCTCCTCGGCGATGCCGCACAAGCGCAATCCGGTGCTGTCGGAAAACGTCACCGGCCTCGCCCGCATGGTGCGCGCCTATGCCCTCCCCGCCATGGAGGACGTCGCGCTTTGGCATGAACGCGACATTTCGCACTCTTCGGTGGAGCGCATGATCGGGCCTGACGCCACGGTTACCCTGGACTTCGCCCTGGCGCGGCTCACATCCATTGTCGACAAGCTGGTGGTCTACCCGGCCGCCATGCAGAAGAATCTCGACAAGCTCGGCGGGCTGATCCATTCGCAGCGCGTGCTGATCGCACTCACGCAGAAAGGCGTCGCGCGCGAGGATGCCTATCGTCTCGTGCAACGCAACGCCATGAAGGTCTGGGGCGGCGAAAGCGATTTCCTGTCACTGCTCAAGGCAGACAAGGACGTTCGCGCAAAGCTTTCGGACAAGGAGCTCGAGGCTAACTTCAACCTCGACCATCACTTTAAGCACGTCGACACCATCTTCAGGCGGGTGTTCGGAACGGCCTGAATTTGCCCGCACCGCATGTCGCAAGCTCCGACCATTCTTGTCTTCGATTCCGGTCTCGGCGGCCTCACGGTATTCAGTGAGGTGAAGGCAGCCCGGCCGGACGCACGCTTTGTTTATTTGGCGGACGACGCGGCCTTCCCCTACGGCAACCTCGCAGAATCCGCGCTGATTGCGCGCGTCATCGACGTACTCGGCAACGCCATCGCCGAACACATGCCCGATATCGTCGTGGTCGCATGCAATACAGCCTCAACGCTGGCGCTCGCCGAACTGCGTGCGCGTTTTGCAGTTCGCTTTGTCGGCACCGTGCCGGCGATCAAGCCGGCCTGCGCGCAGTCGAAGACCCGGCGCATCGCCGTGCTGGGCACGCAGGCGACCGTCAATCGTGAGTACACCCGCGCGTTGATTCGCGAATTTGCCTCGGGCTGCGATGTGCATCTCGTTGGCTCGTCGCACCTTGCCGGCTTTGCGGAAGCAGAGCTCGCCGGCGAGCCGGCCGCCGACACCGCGATCAGGCAGGAGATGGCCGGCTGCTTTGTTGAGAGCGATGCCCGCCGCACTGACACGATCGTGCTTGCGTGCACGCATTACCCGCTCCTGCTCGATCGCTTTCGAACGAGCGCACCGTGGCCGGTCACCTGGCTTGATCCGGCGCCGGCGATCGCACGACGCGTCGCGGATCTGATGCGCGATCGTAACGCCGGTGAGCCACCTCCTCCGCCGCAGATCGTCTTCACCTCGGGACGCAGCACCTCGCCGCAACTTGGTGCAGCGCTTGCAAATTTCGGCTTTTAGCCGAACAGGTGCGGCCGCACTTCGAGCGCGCCGCGCCAGATCATATCGCCCGAGACGTAAAGGATGATCGCCAGACCGATATAGGCGATCCACCGGTAGCGGGTGAGCAGCCGCGCGACGAAATTGGCGGCGACGCCCATCAGCACGATCGAGAGGGCCAATCCGAACACCAAGGCTGCGGGATGGTCGCGTGCGGCGCCCGCCACCGCCAGCACGTTATCGAGTGACATGGAGATGTCGGCGAGCACGATCTGCCAGGCGGCCTGCGCAAATGTCTTACGCGGCGCCTCCTTCACGACAGCCGATGAATCGATACGGTGGGCGCGCTGCTCCTGCAATTCGCGCCACATCTTCCAGCACACCCACAGGAGAAGGATCCCGCCGGCGAGCAGCAGGCCGACGATTTCAAGGAGCTCGATTGCGACGGCGGCGAATGCCAGACGCAGCACGGTTGCGGCGATGATGCCGACGAGAATGACGCGCGAGCGGCGTTCGGGCGGCAACCCGGCTGCGGCAAGTCCGATGACGACCGCGTTGTCGCCGGCGAGCACCAGGTCGATCATGATGACCTGGACCAATGCCGCGATAAAATCAGGCGTGAAGGCGAACAGGCTGTCCATGGGGCCCTTCCGTGGTCCATCAGTCCGACATCGCAGCCGCGGGGCTGCCAGAGGGGCCCGGCCTGATTGACCCAACATGGCCATCGGGCCCCTCGCCGGCAAGCAAAACCGGGCGCGGCGTAATGGCCTATTGGCCAATGGGCCCGTTTGACAGGCCGGCTCTATCCCCCTAAAACCCGCGCGCCCGGCGGATTTCAAGGTCTGCCGGGCGTTTCGCGACCCGCGGCAAGGCCTTGCGCTTACGAGGCTATGCCTGTCGGTTCCGGCCCTGCCGGGACAGAGGAGGGCGCGATCCTCAGCAACAACAACGACAATCGAGGACGCGAATGACCAAGCGCATGGAATCCAAGTACAAGATCGACCGCCGGATGGGTGAAAACATCTGGGGCCGGCCAAAAAGCCCGGTCAACCGGCGCGAATACGGCCCTGGCCAGCATGGCCAGCGGCGCAAAAGCAAGCTCTCAGACTACGGTGTTCAGCTCAAGGCCAAGCAAAAGCTGCGTGGCTATTACGGAAATATCTCGGAGCGGCAGTTCCGCGGCATTTACCAGGAAGCGCGACGCCTCAAGGGCGACAGCGGGGCCCACATGATCGGCCTGCTGGAGCGGCGGCTCGACGCGGTCATCTACCGCGCCAAATTTGTGCCTACCGTATTTGCAGCGCGGCAGTTTATCAGCCATGGCCATATCCGCGTGAACGGCAAGCGGGTGACGATTCCGAGCTATCGCGTGAAGGTCGGCGAGGTCGTCGAGGTCAAGGAAAAGTCGAAGCAACTGGCGCTGGTAATGGAAGCCCAAGCCTTGGCCGAGCGCGACGTACCTGACTATATCGAGGTCGACGGTTCAAAATTGACCGCCAAGCTGTCGCGCATTCCGGTGCTGACCGACGTGCCTTACGCGGTCCAGATGGAGCCGCATCTGGTGGTCGAATACTACTCACGCTGACGCTCCTCATCCGCTACGAATCCGGTCTGGTCGGCGCGACACCGCCGGCCGGCCCACCCCAGAGCGGGGGGAAGGCCGAAAAGCCCAAAACCGATTTCGACCAGTGCGTGCCAAAGGTTGGGGCGCTCGCGGAGTTATCCCCGATTAAAACCGCCGTGCACAGCTTATTTTGTGGCCGCACTGCGACTATTCGCTACATTTAGTAGGCGAAAAGCGCTAGTAACAATGCGCGGTCCTCGAATCAGGGACCTGCCTAGGGAGACTCCGCAATGAAAGGGATCGATACCATTAAAGAGTGGGTCGGGGCGTTGACGGAATTAGCTCTAATGCTGTTGGCACTAGCGATCGTGCTTTCGCTATTGGTCGGCGCAAACCTGCCGTTCTTCGGCGCCGTGACAGCAAACATCATGGGCTGGGTGAAAGACATGGGCGGGAACGGTCTCGTCGGTCTGATTACTCTCGGGATCGTCCTCTGGTTGTTCTCGAACCGTAAAATGGCCTAAGGCCCGCGTGCGACCAGCCTGATCAGTTTTGCTGACGCAATCGGGGTGGGGAGCTTTGGCCCCCCACCCATAAGCCGTATGTGTCATCAAGAGGTTCTGCCATGCTCAAATTCATGGCCAACGCAAAAGTGATCTTGTGGGAATTCGTCGAACTCGGCTTCGTCACCATTCTCGCAATCATGTTGATCTACCTGATCCTCGGGCAAGGCTCCGGGGTGTTCGTGACATCGGTCGCCGATAACGTCACGAAGTTCGCGAGTGGTGTGCCGACACAGAGCTTGATCGGACTGGCGCTGGTTCTGGGTGTTATCTACCTCATCATGAACCGCCTGAACCGCAAGCGTTAGTCGAAAGGTCACCACGGCAGGGCGTGCAACTCGCCTCAGTGGCGGGAAGCGTGGCATTGGCGTAGAAGGCGCTACGTCTCCGCGAGGGCCTTCTGCCGATGTTGAAGTTGAACCGACGCACGCTCCTCGCTGCCACAGCCACCGGCCTTGCAACGTGCGCCCTTCCCGCTTTCGCGGCGGCTCATTATCCGCTCAAGCACGGTGCCTTCGAACTGACGATCGTCAGCGACGGGCATCTGGTGTTGCCGACAAGTTTTCTGGCACCCGGCGCACCGCCGGCCGAGCGCGAGGCGTTACTCACGGCGGCCGGTCAAACCGGCGAGCAATATAATTCTCCGACTAATGTGACGCTGATCCGTGCCGGCAGCGACCTGATCCTGGTCGATATGGGCTCCGGCGATCGCTTCATGCCGACGGCCGGCAAATTGTGGGACAATCTCAAAGCCGCCGGTATCGACAAGGCGAAGATCACCAAGGTCGTCTTCACCCATGGCCATCCCGACCATCTCTGGGGGACGGTCGACGAACTCGACGAACTGGTGACGCCCGGTGCCATTTTCTACGTCGCCGGCGCGGAATGGGATTTCTGGAATGGCGACAACGCGGCACGCGGCCTGGCGCCCGAGCGCGCGGGCTTCGT
>DASXLC010000123.1:0-28999 GCA_036496445.1 Pseudolabrys sp.
CGGTGATGGCGACATTTCCGACGCCTGACCGCGCGCTTGCCGCCGCCCTGCGCATGCGTGAATCAGTATGCAAGATCAAAAACGACCTGCTGATCAAGATCGGAATTCATGAGGGCCCCTGTCTTGCCGTCACGCTCAACGATCGACTCGATTATTTCGGCCAGACCGTGAATATCGCTGCGCGCGTGCAAAATCTTGCGGATTCACAGGCTATTCTGGCTACCAAATCGGTCGTTGATCATCCGGCGGTTTCGAAGCTGCTTGAGGGGTCGAAGCTCACACCGACCGCACAGGATGCGATCTTGCGCGGCGTTGCGGACAAGGTGACGATCTATCAGATTCCCTATTAGGCCTGGTCTTTCATTGGCCAATGACTGACCGAGCTTTGCCGGCCCTTGATTACGCTAGACCTGTTCGGCGTTGAGATAGGCAAGCCGTGCTCCGCAGAATGCACAGATCAGGCCCAGCGCGAGCGCGGTAAGGCCGGCGATCACGTCGACGGTGCCGCCAAGATTGCCGGTCTTGCTCATGATGCCGCCGGTGGTCGCGGCCACGAACACGAGCCCAATCAGGAAGTACTGGGCCAGCCGATAGATCAATTCGCGTTCGCGGGCAGCCGCAATCAGGTAGGCGCCGGTAGCCCAGCCTCCGACGAACCCGGCGCCGCCGATCACCCACCAAGCCATAGCGGAAACGAACTGCTGCTTGTTGCCGATGGCAGCGTCACGCAGGACGGCATCGAGTCCAATGCCGAACACCGTCAGCAGGATATGCACGATCAGAGCCGCGAATACGCCGCATGCAATAGCTGCCGCATAGTGCAATCGACGGAGGGCGTCGGTGCCGATCGGGGCTTGTTCGGGCGGGGGTAAGGTCATGTCACCCGCACAATAGCCGATCAAAGCGTTGCGCGTGAATATCCATTTTCGGCGGGCTGAAATGCTTCGCCTCGATTACGGGCACCGGCACCCTCAGGCCTGGTCGCGGCAACGCCGATTTCCTGCTCGATGATGTAGCGAGGACGACCTTTGGCCTCGAAATAGATCTTGCCGACATATTCACCGATCACCGCAATTGCAAAGGTCTGGAACGAGGCGATCAGGAGGAACAACAGCATCACCGAGGTCCAGCCCTGCACGGTTTGGCCTGCCAGCCAGGTGGCAAAGACCCAAACGCTCATGCCCATAAAAACAACGAACAACATGATCCCCATCAGGGCGATCATCCGGATTGGCCGCACCGATAGGGAAGTGATGCCGTTGATTGCGAGAGTCACCATTTTTGCGAGCGTATATTTCGTCTCACCGTGAATCCGCGGCAGACGGTCATATGCCACGCTTGCAGTCTTGAATCCGAGTTGAACAGCAAGTCCGCGCAGAAATACATGCGCCTCGCCAAAAAGCGAAAGTGCCCGGAGTGCCCGATCGCTCATCAGGCGGAAGTCGGCATGGTGAGGAATGATATCGGCACCGAGCCAATTGAGCATGTGATAGTAGAGATCGGCAGTGCCCCGTTTAAACCAGCTGTCACTGGAGCGTTTTTTGCGGACGGCGAATACGATTTCGGCTCCGCCGGTAAAGTGCTCGACCATCTTCCCAACGACCGACATGTCGTCCTGTAAGTCGGCGTCGAGCGAGATCACGGCATCGGCTTTGCCAACCTGCGCGAGCAGTCCCGCCAACAGCGCATTCTGATGACCGACGTTGCGCGACAGCTTGAGGCCACGGATGCGTTTGGCGTGCGCGTTTGAGATTTTTTCAATCAAAGCCCAGGTTCGGTCAGTGCTGCCATCATCGACCAGCAATACGTAGCTTTTCGGCGAGATGGCTTTCGATTTTTCCAGCCTGGCGATGTCGGAAAGCAGACACGAAAGCGTGTGCTGAATTCCAGCCTGCTCATTGTAGCAAGGAATGACAAACGCGATCGTGGGTGATTTCGGAGCACTCATGATCACAAATCGCTCGCCGGCATCCGTTCGATTTAATGAGCTGATTTTCAGCCGGTCAGGACCTCCGGAAGTCGCGAACAGATGTCCTGTGGCCTCGTTGCTGAGGAGTATGCCCTTGCAACGTTTACAAACCTTTTACTCGGGCCAACGTGGTTCCCAGACGCCAAAAAATGGCGCCGTTCCGCATTCCGGTGCACGGGGATTGATTGTCATCCGGAGCCGTCCTAAGCCTCCGGTGGGGCGAAGGTTGAACGATAAAATGGCGGAGGAATCTTTGCCCCCTGCACACAGCCCTGTCGTGGATCTTGTCCGGAACCTCGTGCGCAAGCGCGATTTTTATGCGGGCGGGCTGATCATATTTTTCGGTCTGGTGATGGCTCTGAAGGGGCCGGGCTATCGGCTCGGCACCTTGATGCACATGGGCCCAGGATTCATGCCGACCGTGCTCGGGATCATCTTGATCTGTCTGGGTATCGCTATCGCGGGCACTGGACTGACGGTCCCTGAAGGCGAAGACGAGGACATATTGCCTAAAAACCCCGAGTGGTTCGGCTGGGCCTGCATTCTTGCCGGACCGCTGTGCTTCATTTTGTTCGGAAGTTATTTCGGCCTGATCCCGGCCATCTTCACTTGCGTGTTCGTTGCGGCGCGCGGTGACCGCACGGCGACGTTAAAGAGTTCGCTGCTTCTGGCGGCGTTCGTGACGGTATTCGGCGTCGGATTGTTCTCATATTTGCTGCAAGTACCCATGCCACTGCTGACGTGGAGAGGGCTGTGATTGAAACTGCGCTAACCGATCTCTGGTTCGGTTTCGGGGTCGCCTTACAGCCACACAATTTAATGTGGTGCTTCATCGGCGTCCTGGTCGGCAACATGGTCGGCGTGCTGCCGGGCATGGGGCCGCTCGCGACCATTTCGATTCTTCTGCCGCTGACGTTCGGGATCAAGCCGGTCGGCGCGATCCTGATGCTCGCCGGTGTGATGTACGGCGCGCAATATGGCGGCGCCATTTGTTCGATCTTGCTCAACCTACCTTGTCATCCGCCACATGCCGTTACGTGTCTCGACGGCTTCCCGATGACCAAGCAAGGCAGGGGCGGCGTCGCGCTCGGACTGACTGTCATGGCGTCGTTCGTTGGTGCCTCCTGGGGCATTACGGAGATGATTTTTCTGTCACCAATATTGGTGCGCGTCGCGCTTGAATTCGGTCCGGCCGAAATCTGTTCGCTCATGTTGCTTGGCCTGCTTGCGGGCTCGACGCTGGCGCGCGGCTCGCCGCTTAAGGGCGTGGCGATGACGGTGCTCGGGCTGATGCTCGGCATTGTTGGCACCGACCTTGAAACCGGCGCCGAACGCTTCACCTTTGGGATGACTCATCTCGATGACGGCATTGAACTGGTGGGACTGGCGCTCGGTCTGTTTGGCATTGCCGAATTCATGAACAGCATTAACCAGGTGGTATCGATCAACGCGAAGTATACAAATGTTCGCCTGCGCGACATGCGTCCCAGCAAGGCCGATTTGAAGCAGGCAATCGCGCCGATGTTCCGCGGCACATTGGTCGGCAGCCTGTGCGCGCTTATTCCCGGCACCGGACCGACCATTGCATCGTTCGTCGCCTATGCAACGGAAAAGAAAATCTCGAAACACCCAGAAAAGTTCGGTACCGGCTTGATCGAGGGTGTGATCGCACCGGAAGCCTCCACCCATTCGTCCGTGCAGGGCGACTTTATCCCGACAATGAGCCTCGGCATTCCGGGCGATGCCGTGATGGCTTTGTTGCTCGGCGCATTGATGATTCAGGGTATCGTGCCCGGTCCCCAGCTCATCAAGGAGCATCCGGATATCTTCTGGGGGCTCGTCGCGAGCTTTTGGATCGGCAACATCATGCTCGTCCTGCTCAACGTGCCGCTGATCGGGATCTGGGTGAAGCTGCTGACGATCCCGTACAAGTACCTCTATCCGAGCGCCCTGTTCTTCGTCTGCATTGGCGTCTATGCCGCCAACAACGACATGTTCCAGGTAGGCGAGACGGTCGTCATCGGTATTCTCGGTTATGTGCTACTCCGGCTTGGCTTTCATCCGGCACCGATTCTGCTTGGCTTCGTGCTCGGGCCGCGCTTTGAAGAAAACTTCCGGCGCGCCATGTTAATTTCGCGGGGCGACATTGGGGTGTTCGTGGAGCGTCCAATCAGCGCAGTCTTCATCGCTCTGTGCGTGCTGTTGATCGGATTGCAGATCTACGTTCGCCTCCGCGGCGCCAAAGCACCGATCGAGATCCCGACAGTGTTGGAAGGCGCGGAATAGCGAACTAAAGCCCTGCCAGTTCACGCATGATCCGATAAAGGCGGGCCTGACCCTCAAAGCCGATGCCCGGGCGATCGGACAGCGAAATTGAGCCGTTCTCGATTTTGGCGTCATCGGCAAACCCGCCGAAATCGCCAAACACACCTGGGTAGGATTCCGCGCCGCCAAGACCGAAGCCTGCCGCGATGGCGAGCGACATCTGGTTGCCGCCATGCGGGAAAAGCGATGTACGCGGCCAGCTGCGGCGCCCGAGCATTCCAAGCGTCCGGGCATATTGACCAATGCCATAGGCTTGTGGCGGGTCGATCTGGATCACGTCCCGTCCGGCGCGGAAACCGCCAAAACGCACCAGGTTTTCCACATCCTGCGTCGAATAGAGGTTCTCGCCAGTGGCGAGCGGCGGCTCATAAACGTTCGCCAGCTCCGCGAATAGCGCAAAATCAAGCGGGTCGCAGGGTTCCTCTAACCAGCGCAGTCTGAACGGCGACAGCGCCTTGGCGTAGCGCAGGGCTTCGTCACGATCGAATTTGCAGTTGGCATCGACCGCCAGATGATTGCCGGAACCGGTGATTTCGAGCACGGCCTCCAGCCGGCGCAGATCCTGATCGAGCGTCAGGCCACCGACCTTCATCTTCAGCATTGTATAGCCGGCATCGAGATGCCGGCGCATCTCGTCCTGCAGATCCTTGATTGTCTGGCCAGGCCAATACCAGCCGCCGCCCACGTAGCAGAACACCTTTTTCGAAACATTGCCGCCATTGAAGCGCTCGGCGAGTACGGCGTGCAGCGGCTTGTCAGCGATCTTGGCGACTGCGTCCCACAACGCCACTTCAATCGTGCCGATGGCGATCGAGCGTTCGGAATGTCCGCCGGCTTTCTCGCGTCGCATCATGCAGCCAAATATTTTAGCGGGATCGAGATTGTTGCCGGTGTCGTCAACCAGCGCAGTTGGATCGGCAGCGAGGATGCGCGGAATGAAACGCGCGCGCATTTGCGCACCGCAGGCATAGCGGCCCGTGGAATTAAAGGCAAAACCGCACACCGGCTTTCCGTTGCGGACGACGTCAGTGATCACGGCCACCACCGACGTTGTCATTTCTGTGAAATCAAAGCTCGAATTGGCGAGCGTCGATTTGAGGGGAATCGCGGTTTCGCGAATGTCGATGATACGCATTACTTAGAGCGAGCAGCCGCTTATTGGATCTGCGGGATGTTGGCGTCCCGGATGACCTTGCCCCACTTGTCGACTTCCTTCTTGATATAGTCGGCGAATTCTTCCGGTTTGTTGGCCACCGCATCGAAGCCGAGCTGGGCACATTTCTCCTTCACGTCAGGCATGGCCATTGCCTTGGCAATCTCGCGATTGAGCAGATCGACAATCTCCTTCGGTGTCCCAGCCGGCAGAAAAATACCCTGCATCGTTTCTGATTCCTGACCCGCGACGCCGGCTTCAGCCATTGTCGGCACGTCGGGCAGGGCGGACGATCGCTTTGCGGAGGTGACGGCCAATCCACGCAATTTCCCTCCCTGCACTTGCGGCGCAGTTGGGGGCAACGCGGTGAACGCGATCGGCGTGTGGCCGGCGACCGCCGATTGGATCGCGGGGCCCGCGCCGTTGAACGGTACGGTCGCGAGATCGAGCTTGAAAGTGAGCTTGAACAACTCGCCCGCGAGATGCGGCGTCGTGCCGGTGCCAGGCATCGCGTAGTTGTACTTGCCGGGCTCTTTCTTGATGAGCTCGACGAGTTCCTTGACCGACTTGGCCGGGAAATCAGCGTTGACAACCAGAATATTCGGCGAGGCTGCCGCAAGGGTCACCGGCGCGAAATCCTTGAATGGATCGTACGGGTTTTTGGCATAGAGGCTCGGATTGACCACGTAGCTCGAGCTCGCCACCAGCATTGTGTAACCGTCGGGCGCAGACTTTGCGACTTGCGTCATGCCGATATTGCCGCCGGCTCCGGGATGGTTCTCCACATAGAATTGCTGTTTCAGCGATTCCGACAGTTTTTGAGCGATCAAGCGCGCCATGACGTCGGTTGGGCCTGCCGGTGCAAAGGGCACGACAATCTTAACCGGATGATCAGGGTAGCTCGCGCCCTGGGCCGCGCCACCAACGAACACGGCGGCAGCAAGTGCGAATATGCGCGTTGCAGCTTTCATCATTCTCTCCCCCATGCGAAATTTTTATTTCACCTTTTCGATCTTGGCCGCCTCAATGACCTTGGCCCACTTCGGCACCTCGGCCCTGATCCGCGCGGCGAAATGCTCGGGTGTGTCGGCGATAGCATCGAAGCCAAGTGAATCGAGCTTCGATTTGACCTCCGGTGCGGCCACCGCCTTGGCGATTTCTTTCTGCAACAGGTCGACGATGGGTTTTGGAGTGCCGGCCGGCGCAAACACGGCCTGCATCACGTCGGAAATCTGGTCGCCTGGCACCCCGGCCTCAGCCATCGTCGGCACGTCGGGCGCGGCCGCGACACGTTTTTCCGTTGTCATCGCCAGGGCACGCAGCGTCCGAGCCTGCAGATGCGCGGTGACCGGCGGGAGTGCCATGAAGGCGATCGGGACTTGCCCGGCGACGACAGCGTTGAGCGCAGGTCCTGCGCCGTTGAAAGGCACTGGCTGGATGTCGAGCTTGAGTGCGTATTTGAAGTTCTCCGCCGCGAGGCTCGCGGTCGTGCCGAAACCAGGTGAAGCGAAGCTCACTTTGCCGGGATTGGCTTGAATATAGGCAATGAGTTCCTTGACCGTTTTCGCCGGCACCGACGGATGGACAACCAGGATGTTCGGGCTGGATCCGGCCAATGTTATCGGCGCGAGACTCTTGTAGACGTCATACGGCACCTTTTCATAAAGGCTCGGATTGACGACGACGCTGGAGCTGACCATGAGCAGCGTGTAGCCATCGGGCGCCGCGTTTGCCACGAGCGCCATACCGAGATTGCCGCCGGCACCTGGATGGTTCTCGACGTAAAATTGCTTGCCGAGGCTCTCACCAAGCTTTTGCGCGACCAGCCGCGCCATTACGTCGGTCGGCCCAGCCGGCGCGAACGGCACGATGATCTTCACTGGGCGTGCAGGATAACCAGCGGTGTCCTGCGCACGGGCAGCTAAATTTGCCAACAGGGCACCGACCAATAGCGTGCCCACTGCCGAAAGGCGAAACAGCCGGTTCATTGTTTCCTCCCTTTATTTTCATCGTAGCATTGCGCGGCGACGTTGCCAGTAGGGCTTGCATCGCCCGCGCTCACAGGCTGTATTCCGGCGGCCAACGTTGTTCCGCTTTCGTCAGAGGAAAATTCGATGCCGACCCGAAAGATCACCCGCCACGACATGCGCGAAGCCGCCGAGAAGTACAAGAACTGGGGCAAGTGGGGGCCGAATGACGAGGTTGGCACACTCAACTACACCACGGCGGAGGACATCGTCGCGGCGACGCGTCTGGTGAAGAAGGGCAAGGTGATCTCACTTGCCCTGAATTTTGATCACACGGGCCCGCAAGGTGCGAAAAGCAAATATCCGTCGATGGGCCGCACCAACCCGATCCACACGATGCTCCGCACGGGCACCGACGCCTATTCAGGTGTGCTCGACAAGCGCGGTATCCGTGCCGCAGATGACATGGTGACCATGCCGCTTCAATGCGGCACGCAATGGGATGGGCTTGGCCATGTGTTCTATGAAAACTATATGTGGAATGGGTACGACTGCCGCGAGGTGACGTCGGCCGGCGCGCAGAAATGCGGCATCGAGAAGACCAGGAACAAAATGGTCGGGCGTGGCGTGTTTCTCGATGTGGCGCGCTACAAGGGTGTCGCTTCGCTCGACGATGGCTACGGTATAACGAATGACGATCTCTACAACACCGCAAAAAAACAGAAGACCGAACTCAAGCGCGGCGACTATGTCATCGTGCGTACTGGCATGATGGAGCGATGTCAGAAAGCGGGAAGCTGGGACGGCTATCCGGGCGGCGACGCGCCGGGGTTCTCTTTCGAGACGCTCGATTTCGTCAAGGATACGCAGCTGGCGGCGCTTGCAAGCGACACGTGGGGCTGTGAAGTCCGGCCGAACGAAAGCGAGGAGGGGATCAACCAGCCCTGGCACTGGATTACGATCCCGATCATGGGCATGACCATGGGCGAGATATTTAATTTGAAGGAGCTCGCCGACGATTGTGAGCAGGACAAAGTCTACGAATTCCTGTTCGTGGCGCCGGCCATACCAATCACCGGCGCCGTGGGGTCTCCGGTCAATCCGCTGGCGATCAAGTAGCAGCGAGGGAACATTGACTATGACGAAACAATATGCCGTCACCCACACCGAAGCCGAATGGCGCAAGATTCTCACGCCCGAGCAATATGAGATTATGCGCGAGCATGGGACCGAGATGCCCGGCAGTTGCGCTCTGTTGCATGAAAAGCGCGCTGGCGCGTTCCGTTGCGCGGCTTGTGATCAGCCGCTGTTTGTTTCGAAAGTGAAGTTTGAAAGCGGAACCGGGTGGCCGAGTTTCAACGATCCTTTGCCGGGGGCGGTCGAAAGCGATACTGATCACAGCCACGGCATGCTGCGTGACGAGGTCCACTGCAGCCGCTGTGGCAGTCACCTGGGCCACGTATTCGACGACGGCCCTCCACCGACGCATTTGCGCTATTGCATCAACGGCATCGCGTTGAAATTCATCCCCGAGGCCGGCTGAGCAGCCGATCCGACTCGTCCTTCAGTTGCACGCCCGAGAGCCGACGCCCCCGGATCGCCGCGAGCAGGTAAGCAAGTTTTGCGGCAGCATCGGCGTAGCCAATGCCGTCGGGTCGGATGTTGGAAATGCAGTTGCGGTCTGCGTCCGTCGTCTGCGCTCCCGGCCGCCAAGTGAGGTAAGCGCCCATGCTGTCGGGCGCGGTCAAGCCAGGACGCTCGCCGATCAGGACAACGGCACAATCGGCGCCCTGCAATCTGGCAATCGTGTCGCCGATCGCGACGCGCGCATGACGAACGACGACGAGCGGCGCGATGCGCCAGCCTTCGGCGCGCAACGCCGGCAGCAATTTGGCCAATAGCGGCCGCGCGTGCATTTGCACCGCGCCCGCCGACAGGCCGTCGGCAATGATGATGGCGATATCATATGCGCTCGCGTCCGGCTTCAATGAAGCCTCGCCGTCCGGCGTAAGCCGACGGCCGAGATCCGGGCGCATCAGATATGTTTGGCGGTCTTCAGCGGCGCTCGCGACTGCGCGGACAGGCAACCCGAGCCCGCCGAGGTCGGCAACCAGACGCGGCTGATCGAGGGACTCGTAGACCGCGTCGCGCGCCCGCGCGTGGGCAAGCTTGAATTCAAGCAGCGGCGCAGTCGCCAATGATGCGCCAGTCCGCGCAAGGCCGATGCGCGCCGCGGTCAGCGCCCTCAAGCGCGCCCACGCGTCAACACTTTGCGTTGGGTGATCGACCATGCGTCTAAGCCGTCAACAATGCGCGGAAGTGGTTCGGCATGCTGCGAGGGCGGATACGCTTGGCGTCCATCAGGCCCTGCCGCTCCAGCCAGGTGTCGAATTCCGGCGCCGGGCGCTTGCCGAGGAGATCGCGCATGGCCAGCACGTCGTGAAACGAGGTGCTCTGATAACCGAGCATGATGTCGTCAGAGCCGGGAACGCCCATCACGAAATTCACGCCGGCCGCCACCAGCAAGGCCAGCAGCGAGTCCATGTCGTCCTGATCGGCTTCGGCGTGGTTGGTGTAACAGACGTCAACGCCCATTGGCACGCCCATGAGCTTGCCACAGAAGTGATCCTCCATCCCGGCGCGCGTGATCTGCTTGCCATCGAACAGAAATTCCGGCCCGATGAATCCAACCACGGTATTGACCAGCAGCGGCTTGAAGTGCCGCGCCACCGCGTAGGCGCGCGCCTCGAGCGTCTGCTGGTCTACCCCGTGATGTGCATTGGCCGAGAGTGCGCTGCCTTGGCCGGTCTCGAAATACATCACGTTATCGCCGACGGTGCCGCGGCGAAGCGACAATGCGGCCTCGCGTGCCTCATCGAGCAGCGCAAGGGTGATCCCGAAGCTCGTATTGGCGGCTTGCGTGCCGGCAATCGATTGGAAGACGAGGTCCACTGGCGAACCGCGCCGCATCAGCTCGAGCGTGGTCGTAACATGCGCCAGCACGCAGCTTTGCGTCGGGATTTCCAGCTTGCTGCGGATATCGTCGAGCATCGATACCAGCTGGCGCGCACGCTCCACGCTGTCGGTGGCCGGATTGATGCCGATCACCGCGTCGCCCGAGCCGAGCAGGAGGCCATCCAGGATGCTGGCCGCGATGCCTGCCGGGTCGTCGGTCGGATGGTTGGGCTGCAACCTCACCGACAGTCGGCCAGGCAGACCCACAGTGTTGCGAAAGCGTGTCACAACGGAGCATTTCGCGGCCATAACCATCAAGTCCTGCAAGCGGCTGATCTTGCTGACGGCGGCTGCCATTTCCGGCGTGACGCCGGACGCCAACGCGCCGAGTGCATCGGCCGTGGCCTCATCCGACAACAGCCAGTCGCGGAAGTCTCCCACCGTCAGGTGTGCTATCCGCGCAAAGGCCGCCTTATCATGCACATCGATGATGAGGCGCGTGACCTCATCCGCCTCGTAGGGAACGACCGGCTCATTCAGAAAGGTCCTGAGGGGCAGGTCGGCCAACGCAAACTGGGCGGCGATGCGTTCCTCGCCAGTTTCCGCCGCCAGGCCGGCGAGCTGGTCGCCGCTGCGCAGCGGTGTTGCCCTGGCGAGCAGCGTCTTGAGATCCGGAAACGTGTAACGGTGAGCACCAATCGTCCGGCTGTGCATCGTGAGCTCCCGCTAGTTCGTTTCATTATATCGAAATGTGCCACGTCCGCATGTGGACTTTGCGCGTCTGATCCTCCATGTCATCTTACGCGGGCAGGAGGGACACGAAGGACCATGCAGCTTGGACATAACCAAAGACGAACCGGCGCCGAAGTTCTTGCCGATATGCTGGCAGGCTACGGCGTTACCCATGTGTTCATGGTGCCTGCGGTCTTGCGGCGCACGTTCGCCGAAATGGAGCGGCGCACAAAAATTGCGCGTGTGCATTGCCACGGCGAAAAATCCGCGGCGTACATGGCCGATGGCTATGCACGCGCATCCGGAAAGCCGGGGATCTGCATGGCGCCGGTGATCGGCGCGCTCAATCTTGCCGCCGGATTGCGTGACGCGTACCTGGCGCACTCACCGGTCATCGCAATGACCGGTGGACGTGATCCGAAAACCAAATTCCGTAAAGTCTACCAGGAAATAGACGACGTGCCGGCCTTCGAGCCGGTGACCAAGATGAACGTGACCATTGATGATGTGGCGCGTATTCCGGACATGGTACGACAGGCCTTCCGTGCGGCCACGACCGGTGCGCCCGGTCCCGTACATCTGCAATTTCGCGGCAACGAAGGGCAGGTAGATCTGGAAGAGGCCGAGATGGACGCTTTGGTTGAAGCCCAGTTTGCCCGCGTTCCGCCATTTCGTCCTGAACCGGAAGCGGCGCACGTGAAGGCGGCGCTTGAACTGCTGCAGAAGGCCGAGCGGCCGATCATCGTTGCCGGCGGTGGTGCGCGCGCCTCAGGCGCGGGGAGAGAACTCGTCGCGCTTGCCGAAGCGCTGCAAATCCCGATTGCGACCTCACTCAACGGCAAGGACATCATTCCCGGTATTCACCCGCTATCGGTCGGCGTCGTCGGCAGCTATTCGCGCGAATGCGCCAACCGCACGGTTAACCGCGCAGACCTGGTTTGTTTCATCGGCACAGAAACGGGCGGCATGACCACCCACTTCTGGGCGGTACCCAAAATCGGTACGCCGGCCCTCCAGATCGACATTGAGCCGCAATCTCTGGGCCGTAACTACCCATTGGTCGCGAGCGTGCTCGGTGACGCAAGGAGCGTGCTCGTACGAATGCTGGGCCAGATTGATAAGTCGAGTGCGGCGAAACGCGCCCCCTGGATCAAGGAACTCTCCGATCTGCGCGCAGACTGGTACACCAGGTACAAGCCAATGCTGGAGTCTGACGCGGTGCCGATTCATCCGGCGCGCATCTGCGGCGAGTTAACGAAGCATGTACCCGACGATGCCATCGTTGTCGTCGACACCGGCCATGCTGGAATGTGGATGGGCGGCATGTACGACCTGCGCACGCCGGCACAAAGCTACATGCGGAGCGCCGGCCATCTCGGCTGGGCATTTCCGGCGGGTATTGGCGCCAAGGCCGCATGCCCGGACCGGCCGGTCGTCGTTTTTACAGGAGACGCTGGCTTCTGGTACCACATCGCCGAGGTGGAAACGGCCGTCCGCTGGAATCTCGCCTCCGTTACCGTCGTCAACAACAACGGCGGCGGCAACCAGTCCAAACGGGGCTTTGATCGTGCCTACGGCGGCGAACAGACCACCAAGGCTCGTGAATTGTGGACCTACAACCCGATGAATTTCGCCAGGCTCGCCGAAGACATGGGTGCGCTTGGCATCCGGGTCGAGCGGGCGAGCGAGTTTGCGCCGGCCCTGGCGCAGGCACTTGCTGCAAAGCGTCCAGCGGTCATCGATGTCGCTACGGATATCGAAGCGTTGGCTCCGACTGCCGTCGCATAACAGCAATTATTTTAGTGGCGGGCCGACATAGCGGAATTTCTGCGCACGCTTTCCGGTATCGACTTCGGTCGTATAGATGTTGCCCTTGCTGTCCACCGCGAGATTATGGATCCAGTGAAACTCGCCGGCGCTGCGGCCATTGCGGCCGAACGCGCCGGCAACTTCTCCGGTTTCGCGTACCAGCACTCGCACTTCGTTGTTGACGCCGTCGGCATTCATCAAAAACGTCTGCTTGGCATCCGGCCAGAAATCGAGATCCCAGACGGAGCCCTGACCCGGCGTCTCTTTGGCGACAAAGAATTCCTTGACGAAGGTTCCGTCCTTGCGGAACACCTGGATGCGATCGTTCGAGCGGTCGCAGATGTACACCAACCCATCTTTCGCGATCTTCACGCAGTGGACCGGATTTGAGAACTGTTGTGGCGCCGGGCCGGCTGGATTGTAGGGCGCTTCCTTGACATCGCTCGGCGCCTTGCCGTAGGCGCCCCAGTGCCGTTTGTAGACACCGGTGTCGGCATCGAACACGATCACGCGGTGATTGCCGTATCCATCGGCGATAAACACTTCGTTGGTTTCGGGATCGACTTCGGCGTCTGCCGGGCGGCCGAGCTTGGTCGTGTCGTTGCTGTCGAGTTTGGCGCCCGGTTTCCCGATCTGCAGCACGAATTTTCCATCTTGGGTAAATTTCAGCACCTGACCGTCATTGTTGCCATTGCCGCCGACCCAGACGAAGCCTTTGTGGTCGATGTTGATGCCGTGTTCGTTCTCGAACCAATCGTACCCTTGTCCCGGCCCGCCCCATGATCTGAGAAGGTTGCCATCGGAATCAAATTCCATCACCGGTGGCGCCGGTTTGCAGCATTTGCTGCGCGGCGGAGTGAAACTTGCCGCCTTCTCGTCATCGGTGAGCGATCGCGGGCGCTGGATCACCCAGACATGATCCTGGGCGTCGACGGCAACGCCGGCCGCCTGCCCCATGATCCAGTTGTTGGGCAGTGTTTTCGGCCACGACGCATCGACCTGGAATTTCGGCAACTCGCCGGCGAAGGCAGGTGCGATCATCAGTGCACAAGTGACGAGTGACGGAACGATTTTCATAAGCCCCTCCCGGCGCCGGCGGCAACAGACGCCAGCATCGTCCAATGCTCCGCTTTCGAACGCGCGCAATCAAGGGGGCGAGCGGTGCAGTGCGGGAGAGTTAGTTTTCTCCGATCTCGCGCAGGATCTCGGCCGTGTGCTGTCCAAGACGTGGGGACGGTTGCTCGGAGGCCGCTCTCCATCCGTCGATGACAATGGGTGTGCGCACGCCCGGAATCGTTCCGTCCTTTGCGGCCTTGCTCGGAAGGTCGAGCTTCATGCCGCGATGCTTCACCTGCGGGTTGTTGAATACTTGCTCAAGATTGTTGATCGGTCCCGCCGGCACCTGCTGGGCCTCAAGCTTGTCCAGCAACTCATCGCGTTTCATGCGAGCAGTCAAAGCGGACAACTTGCCGACAAGTTCTTCGCGGTGCTTCAGCCGTCCGACATTGTCACTGTAGGCTGGATTTTGTCCAAGTTCTGGCGCGCCGAGGGCGTTGCAAAATTTTACGTACTGATTGTCGTTTCCGGTGGCGACGATCACATGTCCGTCGGAAACCGGAAAAACCTGATAGGGCACGATGTTTGCGTGCGCATTGCCGATGCGCTTCGGCACATGGCCGGAGACGAGATAGTTCATGGCCTGGTTTGAGAGCACGCCAATGGTGGAATCGACGAGCGCAGTGTCGACATAACTGCCCTTGCCCGTTTTCTCACGTTGCGCCAGCGCAGCCAGGATGCCGATGACCGAATAGACGCCGGTGAAGATATCGGAGACCGGAATGCCGATACGAGTCGGCTCGCCATCCGCCATTCCGGTCAAGTCCATGATGCCGCCCATGCCCTGCGCCATCAGATCGTAGCCCGCGCGTTTTGCGTACGGACCGTCCTGTCCGAAACCGGTCACCGAGCAATAGATCAAACGCGGGCATTCCGGCGCGAGATTTTTGTAGTCCAGTCCGAATTTCGCCAGCCCTCCGACCTTGAAGTTTTCAATCAGGATATCCGAGCGTGCAGCAAGCTTGCGTACGATGCGGCGGCCCTCATCGCTTTCGAAGTCCATTTCGATCGAGCGCTTCCCGCGATTTGTGGAATGAAAATAGGCCGACCCGATATGGTTACCATCTGCGCCTTCAATGAAAGGCGGACCCCATCCGCGGGTATCGTCGCCCGAGCCTTTACGCTCAACTTTAATGACATCGGCACCGAGATCGGCCAGCACCTGTCCGGCCCAGGGACCGGCAAGGATGCGGGCAAGTTCAAGAACCCGGAGGCCCTCTAATGGCTTCGGCATTATTGGCTTTATCCTTCCGTTTCGTCGCATAGGTGCGGCAGAAAATCCGTTTGTTTGTGTGGCTTGGACAACAAAATTTGTCTAGACTTGATGTAGGCGACGAATATCAGTGAGGTCCCAGCACACTCACTGTGAATAAGGGTTACAAGGGAGGATTCCATGACTTTCAATAGACGCCATATTCTCGTGGGGGCTTTGGCCGCACCGGCAGTGATCGCGAATGCGCGGCTGGCTTGGGCCGTGCCGAGCAAGATCTTGAAGATATCGCATCAGTTTCCCGGTGGTACCATCGACCAGGGTGACTTCCGCGACAGGCTGTGCCGCAAATTCGCTGCCGGTCTTGAAGCAAAAACCGGTGGTGAACTCGGTGCGCAGGTCTATCCGAATTCGTCAATGATGAAGACTGTCGCCCAATTTGCCGCGTTGCGCAAAGGTGTGCTGGACCTCAGCCTCTATCCGATATCTTACGCGGGCGGTGAATTCGCCGAACTTAATATCGGCCTGATGCCGGGGCTGGTCAGCTCGTACAAGCAGGGTGCGGCCTGGAAGAGTTCGCCGGTCGGCCAGAAATTCAGTGCCTTCCTGGCCGAGAAGGGCGTCATCATCGTTGCCTGGATCTGGCAGGCCGGCGGTGTCGCCAGTCGTTCGGCGACAATTCTCAATCCGGAAGACTGCAAAGGATTGAAGATCCGTGGCGGCAGCCGCGAGATGGACATGGTGCTTCAGGCGGCAGGCGCCACCACGCTATCGATTCCGTCAAACGAGCTTTACGCAGCCATGCAGACTGGCGCCTGCGATGCGGGGATCACGTCTTCAACCAGCCTGATCTCCTTCCGCCTCGAAGAAATCGCCAAGAGCCTGACGACCGGCCGCGGCAAATCCTATTGGTACATGCTTGAGCCATTGGTGATGTCGAAGCAGGTGTTCGACGCGCTGCCAAAAGCGCAGCAAGACATAATCATGGCGCTTGGTCTCGAAGCCGAAAAGTTCGGCACTGAGGAAGCGATTGCCGACGACAAGAAAGTGGCCGAAGTCTACGCCGCCAAAGGCGCCAAGATTGTCGACCTCGATGAAAAGATTGTCGACAAGTGGCGTGCAATCGCGCGTGATACGGCCTGGAAAGATTACGCGCAGAAGACAGCGCTATCGGCTGAATTGCTCAAGCTTGCCGAAGGCGTTCACGTTTCCTGACGTTGTAAAAGGCCAGCATCATGGTTCACGGCCTCGACACCGTCGGGACCGCAATTGAGGCGGTGTCCGTCAAAGAGGACACCGCCGGCTTTGAGCGATTTGTCGCTCCGGTCAATTACGTTGTCACAATCATTTCGTCGACCGCGCTCGTTGTCGCGTCGTTCGTCCTCAGCTACAGCGTCGCGTCCCGCTATTTCTTTCATTTCTCAACCGATTGGCAGGATGAATTCTCGGTCTTTCTGATCGTCGGCGCCGTCTTCATGTCGGCTGCCGCGGTGCAGGCGCGCCGCGGCCATGTCGCCATTGAAGCGTTTTCTGCCTTGCTGTCGCCGCGCGCAAACCGGGTCCGTCTGTTTCTGGTTGACGTTGCATCGCTTGTGTTTTGCGCATTTTTTGCCTGGAAGTCGTGGATTCTGCTGCACGAAGCGATTGTCGAAGGGTATCGCACGGGATCGACGTGGCAACCGCCTCTGTGGGTTCCTTATTCACTGATGACGTGCGGCATGGTGTTGCTGAGCATTCAACTCATTCTGCAGGTGGCTACCCACATTTCGCGCTGGAACAAGGCCGCATGAGCATCCTCTCTATCGGTCTTCTCTACGGTGGGTCGACCTTGCTTGTGATGTTCGCGGGCATGCCGATTGCGTTTGCACTCGGCGCGGTGGCGACCATTTTCATGATCGCGTTCATGCCGTCTTCGTCCGTCGATACGATCACGCAGAACGTGTACGAAGAAATGGCCTCGATCACCTTGTTGGCGATACCGCTGTTTATTCTCAAAGGCGCTGCGATCGGCCGCTCGCGCGCCGGGCAGGATCTTTACGGCGCGCTGCACGCGTGGTTGCACCGGATACCCGGCGGACTCGGTATTGCCAACGTTTTCGCTTGTGCCTTGTTTGCCGCGATGGCGGGGTCGTCGCCCGCAACTTGCTCGGCGATCGGCTCGGCCGGTATCCCGCAAATGCGCAAGCATGGCTATTCCGGCGGCTTCGCGGCCGGGATCATCGCGGCAGGCGGCACGCTCGGAATTCTGCTGCCGCCCTCGATCACCATGATTCTCTACGCGGTTGCCGCGGAGCAGTCGTTAGGACGGCTATTTCTTGCAGCGATCGGGCCGGCTTTGTTGTTGGTCGTGCTTTTTACCGCATATGCGGTATGGCGCTTTCGTTGGGAATTTGCGGCCGCCAAAGCCGCCTATGAGAGTTCAGGCACCCATTCCGAGATTCTGCGTGTCGACAATTTGTCAATGCGGGAAAAATTTGCGCTGCTGCCGCGCGTCCTGCCGTTCATTGTCTTGCTCACCGGCGTGATGATCGCCCTTTACGGCGGCTTCGCCACACCGTCCGAAACGGCGGGCCTCGGCGCGGTCCTCGCACTTGCCCTGATCGCAATCATCTACAGCGTTTGGACTCCGCGCGACCTCGAACCGATCCTGGTATCGACGTTGCGTGAATCGACAATGTTGATGCTGATCATCGGCATGTCGCTGCTCTACTCGTATGTGATGAGTTATCTTCACATCAGCCAATCGACTGCTGAATGGATCGTGTCCCTACACCTTTCGCGTTGGGTCCTCCTGACGACGATCCTGCTGATGGTTGTGGTGCTCGGATTCTTTCTGCCGCCGGTCTCGATCATCTTGATGACTGCGCCGATCATCCTACCGCCGTTGCGCGCGGCGAATTTCGACCTGATCTGGTTCGGCGTCATTATGACGATCGTCATGGAGATGGGGCTTATTCATCCTCCTGTCGGCCTCAATATTTTCGTCATTAACAATATCGCACCCGATATCCCCCTGCGGGACGTGATGTGGGGTGTACTGCCTTTCGTTGGGCTGATGATTCTGGGCGTGGTAATATTGTGCTTGGTACCCGGCATCGCCACATGGTTTCCGGATATGATCATGGGTCCCGGACACTGAAGAAATGAACACCTCGTTTTTCGGAGAGCTCCTTCAGACTATCTCCGAGCGCGGCCGCGCCTTGCTGGCGCGCGACCGGCGCGGGGAGGCGTCTGCCCGCTCCGAAAGCCTTGTCGAACTCTGCGAATATCTTTTGTCCGGTCGGGGCGAGGCCTCCGGCGTTGCGCTAGCACGCGACATTCTCGCCCGTTATGCGGCGCTCACGACCGGGCCGCGGATCGCTTTTTTTGAGGGGCTCGCGCAGCGTTTCGGTACCGACCGGGCTCGTATGGATCAGGCCGTCGCCAACTGGCAGGCCGCTCCGTCGGATGCAACCGCTGCGGAAGTGCATGCGGCCTCCGAGCCGCGTCGGCAGGAGCTATTCCGCAGGCTCAATCTCGCACCAGGCGGCACGGCTGCTCTGGTGCGCATGCGCGAACAACTAATGGATGCGCTTGACCATCGCCGCGATGATCTGGCCGCAGTCGACGACGATTTCATTCACCTGTTCTCGTCCTGGTTCAACCGCGGCTTCCTGGTGTTGCGTCACATAGATTGGTCGACACCTGCAATCGTGCTCGAAAAAATTATCCGCTACGAGGCTGTGCACGAAATCCGTGGTTGGGACGATCTGCGGCGGCGCATCGATCCGCCAGATCGCCGCTGCTATGCCTTCTTCCACCCAGCGTTGGTCGATGAGCCGTTGATCTTTGTCGAAGTCGCGCTTGAGCGCGAGATCCCCGGCGCCATCGCGCCCGTTCTTGCCAGCAGCCGCCAGCAATTCGTCGAGCCGGACAAGGTGCGCATCGCCGCGTTTTATTCGATCTCGAACTGCCAGCGCGGGCTTTCGGGTGTGTCGTTCGGAAACTTCCTGATCAAGCAGGTGGTGGAGGAAATCCGCCGTGAGCTGCCGAAGCTCACAACGTTCGTCACATTGTCACCGGTGCCAGGGTTCGCACGCTGGCTAGATCGGGAATTGAAGGCGGAAAATTCATCAGCCATCGGTGAGGGCGATCGCATTACATTCGAGTTGATGGAACGTCCGCATTGGTGGACCGACCCCGAAGTATTCAGCAAGCTGGAAGAGCCGTTGATGCGCGCGGCAGCGTGGTACTATTTGCGCGCGCGCAATGAACGCGGCATGCCGCTCGACGCGGTGGCGCGGTTTCATCTTGGGAACGGCGCCCGGCTCGAGCGCATCAACTGGCTTGCTGATACCTCGGAGCGCGCAATGGCGCAGGCCCACGGGTTGATGGTGAACTATCTCTACGATCTCGATGACATCGAGAAGAACCACGAGGCCTATGCCGAAGGACGTTCCGTCGTTGCCTCGGGTTCCGTGCAGCGTCTGTTGCGGCCGCCGCTCGAGCTCGTTCCGATCGCTGGTTGATGACCTGAATAACCGGAAATCAGGACTTTCCGTATACCGGGACGATTGCGCCGCGCGTGACGCCGTTATCGGATGAGGCGAGGAAAGCGATCGTCGCCGCTACCTCCTCGACCTTCGGCCAGACAGAATGGTCGGCTTTCGGCATCGCCTTACGATTGGCCGGCGTGTCCATGATCGAAGGCGCGACTGCATTCACCAGAATTCCATCCTTGGCGACCTCCTCGGCGAGCGCCACGGTGAGTGCGGCGACGCCGGCCTTCGCGACAGCGTAGGCGGACATACCTGCGCCGCTGCGCCACTCCAGTGCCGGCCGTGCCGCGACGTTGACGATGCGGCCACCTTGGCCGACCGCGAGCATTGCATTCACCGCCGCGCGGCAGCAGAGAAAGCAGGAGGTGAGATTGTTATCGATCTGCGTCATTAGCGCCGTCTTGTCTGTCTCTGCGACCCTGCCCCCGGCAAAGCCACCGGCGAGATGAATCGAGGCCCAGGGCTTTACACCCGCATAAAGTTTGGCGACTTGTTGCTCATCGGCGAGGTTCGAGACGGCAATCAGAGTCACATTCGGATCACCACGGCGAGGAAATCGCTCGGCCTCGATCTCGTGAACGTACGGCACCGTGCAAATGGCTCCAGCGCCCCCAAGCATGTTCACCAGAGCAATCCCGAGCGCGCCGGTGCCGCCGGTGACGATCACATGCTTGCCGGAGAAATCCATGATCATCCTCGCCCGCGCTTCACTCGCGTCGGTAGAACCTGAAATTCAACCCAGTTGGCGACCTCGCTCACGCGAAGTCTCTTCTCCAGCACATTCTTGCTCACGCCATGCCGCCAGGCCAGCCGCTTGCAGCCCGGATCGCGATCGAGCGTATCGAGATCAGTCGCAAACGTTTTAATATCGGCCGCGTCGGCGAAGAAACCTTCCTCGATCAGCCGCGTGCCGATGCGCCGCACGATCGCCGCCACCTCGCGCAATGGGTATTCCGGATGATATTGAACAGCCCAGGCGATGGAACCGTTCGTGCGGATTTCGGCGCTTTGCACGTCTGATACTGCGTTGGTGGCAAGCACTGTCGTGCCCGGGGCGAGCGCTTCGACTTCGTCGAGATGCACCGTCGGCGCGTTGAATACGTCCAGCTTGCCGGCATACATTGGGTGTTTGCGGCCAGCCTCGGTGAGCCGGATGCCGCGACCAAAGCCGATTTCCCGGCCCTTCGGGTTCTTGCGAACGCTGCCGCCTGCGGCTGCAGTAAGGACCTGGAGACCCCAGCAGGACCCGAATATCGGCGTGCCGGTTTTAAGTGCGGCGCGGATCAATTCGATCTGCCGCATCACCTCCGGCCCAGCATTGTAAACGTGCAAACTCGACCCTGTGATGGCGATGCCGTCATAGCCTTCGATCGAGGAACCCTCCGGCAACAGCGCCGTGGGGTCGCCCGGATAGCAGATATCCACAACTGCCCCTGGCAACAGTTCCCGGAGCAGATCCGAATAACCTTTGCTCGCGGCGGTGCCGCCAGCCGCCACGTGCTCGGCCATGGTCTGCGGTGAATTGCCTTCGATGACGAGCAGGCGGGGCGAGGGCATCGGGTTGTTCAGGTTCCCTAGCGGGCGTTTAAGTCTTGAAAATCAAGCACCAATCGGCTCGATATGGCTGCGCGGCGGCGATTTTGCAATCGCGTGGATGTTCTAGCCCAAACGCGGGGTTAACGCGCTCTCTCCTTGAGTGCGTCACACAAGCCGCTCATTCTGCAGAAGAAAGCGAATCAGCAGTCAATGGCCGACTTCGATCTCGCCATTATCGGCGGCGGCATAAACGGAACGGGGCTTGCCCGGGACGCCTCCGGCCGCGGCATCAAGGTTCTGCTCGTCGAGATGAACGATCTCGGCTCGGGCACGTCGTCGGCTTCCAGCAAGCTGGTCCATGGGGGCTTGCGCTATCTCGAGCACGGCGCCTTTCGTCTTGTCCGCGAGGCGCTGAATGAACGTGAAGTGCTGATGCGGATGGCCCCCCACGTCGTTCGGCCGATGCGCTTCATGTTACCGCCGCTGCCGGGACTGCGCTCGCCCCTCATGCTGCGTTTCGGACTCATCCTTTACGATCTGTTGGGTGCGCGCAAATTGCTGCCCGCTTCACGCACTGTCGATCTGACGCATAACATGGTGGGGCAGCCTCTGAAGCGCACGTTCCGCTACGGCTTCGAGTATTCCGATTGCTGGGTCGATGATTCCCGACTCGTTGTCCTCAATGCACTTGATGCTGCCGAGCACGGCGCGACTATTCGTACTCGTACCCGCTGCGCGCGAGTGGAGCGGCGAGACGAGTGGGAACTGGTGCTTAATGCCCGAGGCCGCCGCGAGGTGAAGACCGCGCGCGTCTTGGTCAACGCTACCGGACCCTGGATCGGCGCAGTGGCGGATACTGTCATCCGACAGCCGCTACCGAGCGCTGTACGGCTGATCAAAGGCAGTCATATCGTCATTCGTCGCCGATTTGAACACGATTACGGCTATCTGTTGGAAGCTCCTGACCGACGCGTCGTGTTTGCTTTGCCCTTCGCGCAGGATTTCACGCTGATCGGAACCACCGACGAAAATTTCGTTGGTGATCTCAATTCTGTTGCGCCCGATCCATCCGAAATCGCCTACCTGTGCGAGGCGGCGAACCACTATTTCCGGGATAAGGTTACACCTGACGAACTGGTGTGGTCCTTTGCGGGCGTACGTGCGCTTTACGATGATGGTGCCGACAAGCCGGAAGATGTCACGCGCGACTACGAGCTTGTCATCGATCAGCGCGACGGCGAGGCGCCGCTGCTCACTATCTACGGCGGCAAGATTACCACTCATCGCAAACTGGCGGAGGCGGCACTCAAGCGGATTGGCCATTTCTTTGAGGCTCTGCCGCCTTGGACCGCTGGGTCGAGACTGCCTGGTGGTGAATTCGCCCCTGACGAATTCGATGCACTGGTGGCGGAAACAATGGGGCGATGGCAGTTTCTGTCTGCGTCGCATGCGCGGCGCCTGGTTCGGGCCTATGGCCGCCGCGTAGAGCGATTTCTCAAGGATGCACAGGGCCTGGACGAGTTGGGACCGCGATTTGCCGGCGATCTCACCGGAGCCGAAGTACGATATCTGGTGGAAAACGAATGGGCGCAGAACGCCGACGACGTGCTCTGGCGTCGCAGCAAGCTCGGATTAAAAGCGACGGCAGAGGATTGTGCGGAACTTGATCGCTTTATCGCATCGCTCAACGGAAAGCTCGCGGCAAATGCCGGTTGACGATTCCCGCCGCGCACATCGTCTTCGGGAGTCAAAGAAGCCGATCAGTCAGTCGCGCGTTTCTAGTTGGTGAACTAAGCTGCCCCCTGGTCCGTGCCATCCGGCGCGACTGGAGTTTTCGGTGCCGACCGCAATCATCGCAATCGACCAGGGAACGACCTCGACGCGAGCAATCGTTTTTGATGCCGCGTTGCGGCCGCTTGCCACCGCGCAAAAGGAGTTACGCCAGATCTACCCTTCTCCGGGCGAAGTCGAACATGATCCGGAGGAGATCTGGAAGGCTGTGGTCGCCACCGTGCGGTCCGTGATGGCGCAGGCAAAAATCGCCGCGGGTGACGTCGCCGGAATCGGCATCACCAATCAGCGTGAAACCACGGTCGTTTGGCACCGGCAAACCGGCAAGCCGATCCACAATGCGATCGTATGGCAGGATCGACGTACTGCCGAGCATTGCGAGTCGCTGCGGCGCGCCGGTCACGAGAGCGGTATCGCGAGCAGGACCGGTCTGCTGCTCGATCCATATTTTTCCGCCAGCAAGATCGGGTGGTTGCTCGATCACGTGGACGGCGCTCGTGTGGCTGCCCAAAATGGCAACCTCGCCTTCGGTACAATTGATAGCTTTCTGCTTTGGCGCCTCACCGGCGGTAAAGTCCATCTGACGGACGCCACAAATGCCGCACGCACGCTGTTGTTCGATATCGGCAAAGCTGAATGGGATCGCGATCTTTGTGCGCTATTTCGAGTGCCGGCACATCTTCTGCCTGGTGTTCGTGACTGCGCAGGCGTGTTTGGCGAGACGGTCCCCGAGATATTCGGGGGGCCGATCCGCGTTCTGGGCATGGCCGGCGATCAGCAGGCAGCAACGATCGGGCAGGGCTGTTTCGCTCCCGGCATGATGAAATCGACGTACGGGACGGGGTGTTTCGCGCTTCTCAACACCGGGCCTGAACGCCTTGTTTCGCGCAATCGTTTGCTCACCACCATTGCTTACCAGCTCGATGGCAAGCGCACCTATGCGCTGGAAGGCGCGATCTTTATTGCCGGCGCCGCCGTGCAATGGCTGCGCGATGGATTAAGCCTCATCACCTCATCATCCGACGTAGGCCCGCTCGCGCAGCGCGCCGATACAGCCGAGCAGGTTTACCTTGTACCGGCTTTTGTCGGTTTGGGCGCGCCGTACTGGGATGCGCAGGCGCGCGGGGCGATCTTCGGCTTGACCCGCAAATCCGGAGCGGCCGAGCTTGCCTGTGCGGCGCTTGAGGCGGTTGCCTACCAGACGCGTGATCTGCTGGAGGCCATGCATGCAGACTGGCCGGCGTCAAAAAGCTCTGCGACGGTGCTGCGCGTCGACGGCGGCATGACGGCCAGCGACGTTACGATGCAGTTTCTGGCCGACATTCTTGCAAGCCCGGTCGATCGGCCCATGGTGATGGAAACGACGGCGCTGGGCGCTGCCTATCTTGCAGGGCGTGCAGCAGGGGTCTGCCCGGACCTCGACGGTTTTGCGGCGCAATGGCGGCTTGATCGCCGATTTGAACCGCATATGGATCGGGAAACGCGCGAACGCAAATATTCCGGCTGGCGCGAGGCCGTCCGACGAACGCTAACAAATCCGGGTTGAGCGTTTTCGCGCGCCTCGCTAGCGTGTTCCGCAAAGCGGGGAATCGATGGCGGACGGCGAGGCAGCGGAGTTCGTGGCGGAAAACGGGAAATCGCCACTGGTGCGCTTCAATGCTGTCACCAAACGGTTCGGTTCGTTTACCGCAATAGAGGCTCTCTCACTCGACATCGCGCACGGTGAATTTTTCGCGCTGCTCGGCCCCTCGGGCTGCGGCAAAACCACGCTATTGCGCATGCTCGCGGGTTTCGAGACGCCCAGTGAAGGGCGCATTTTTCTTGACGGCGAGGATATCGTCGCTGTGCAGCCACATCGGCGGCCGGTGAACATGATGTTTCAAAACTATGCGCTGTTCCCGCACCTTACCGTGGCGGGTAACATCGGCTTCGGTTTGCGGCAGGAAAATGCCACCCACGCCGAAATCATAGAGCGCGTCACTGAGATGCTGGCCCTTGTGCGCCTGCAGGGCTACGGCGGGCGGCGGGTCGACCAGCTCTCGGGCGGCCAGCGCCAGAGGGTGGCGCTTGCGCGTTCGCTCATCAAGCGGCCGCGCGTCCTCCTGCTTGATGAACCTCTGGCCGCGCTCGACAAGAAGCTGCGTGCCGAAACCCAGTTCGAGCTGATGGAATTGCAGCGCAAACTTGGCACCACATTTGTGATCGTCACGCACGACCAGGAAGAGGCAATGATCGTTGCCGATCGTATCGCCGTGATGGATCAGGGCCGCCTGAGACAGGTAGCGCCACCGGCCGAAATCTACGAACGGCCGAATTCGCGCTGGGTCGCCGATTTCATCGGCGAAGTGACCACGATTGAGGGGCGTGTCTCCGCGGACGGTGTCATCGACAGTACACTCGGCCAGCTCCGCACTGGCGATACCGGTGCGGCCAGGCCCGGAGATACGGTCTGGTTGGCATTGCGACCGGAAAAGATCGGCATGAGTGACGAGCGGCCAGCAGGCGCACTTAATACTGTGTCTGGCACCGTGTCTGAGATCGGATATCGCGGCGACGTGTCGATCTACAAGGTGCGGCTCGCCGATCGATCGCTCCTGAAGGTTGCGCTCGCCAATGTGAGCGCGCCGGGCAAGAATTCGTACGGGACAGGTGATCTTGTGTGGCTATCTTGGCGGCCGGACGCCGGCGTGGTCCTGACGAGATGAGCGCATCGTCCGGCAATCGAAACTGGAGCGCGCGGGGCATCGTGCTGCTGCCCTATCTCTGGCTTTTCATCTTCTTCCTTGCGCCGTTTGTCATCGTCCTGAAAATCAGCCTGTCGCAAACTGCACTGGCACAGCCGCCTTACGTGCCGCTATTCGATGCCGCCGCCGGCTGGGCAGGTTTGATGGACTTTGTCTCGCAGCTTTCCGCCGATTCATTTCGATTGCTTTCGTCCGACTCGATCTATCTTCTGTCTTATCTCAAGAGCCTGCAAGTTGCGGCGATCTCCACGATTGTCCTTCTGGCGGTTGGCTATCCGATTGCTTACGGAATGGCACGCGCGCCGCGGGCGTGGCAGCCTCCGCTGGTGATGGCCGTTGTGTTGCCGTTCTGGACCTCGTTCCTCATCCGGATCTATGCCTGGATCAATATTCTGCAGCGCGATGGAATTCTGAACGACGTCCTGATGCGGTTGCACGCGATTGACGTGCCGGCATCCTGGCTGTCGTCTGACACCGCGGTCTATATCGGCATGGTCTATTCCTATTTGCCGTTTATGGTGCTGCCGATCTACGCCACACTTGAGAAGATGGACGAAACCCTGCTGGAAGCGGCAGCCGATCTCGGTTGCCCGCGATGGAGGGCGTTCTGGCTGGTGACGCTGCCGCTGTCGCTGTCGGGCATCGCTGCGGGCGCGCTGCTTTGCTTTATCCCGATCGTTGGCGAATTCGTCATCCCCGATCTGCTAGGCGGCTCGGAAAGCTCGATGATCGGGCAGACCTTGTGGTCCGAGTTCTTTTCCAACCGCGACTGGCCGGTTGCCTCGGCCATCGCTGTCGCGCTGCTTGGTCTGCTGCTGGTGCCGATCATGTTCTATGAGCGCCTTCAACAGCGAGCACTCGAGGGAAATCGCGGATGAACCGTGGCGCTTCGTCTTTCAATGTCATTTCGGTCGCACTCGGCCTGGCGTTTCTCTATTTGCCGATTGCAATTCTAGTCATCTATTCGTTCAATGCCTCGCGCTTGGTGACTATCTGGGGTGGCTGGTCACTCGTGTGGTACCGCGAACTGCTGCATGACGATGCGGTTTTGCAGGCAGCCTGGGTCAGCCTGCGGGTTGCTGCCCTATCGGCCAGCGCCGCCACGGTTCTCGGCACTCTTGCTGCAGTTGCTCTCACACGTTCAGGCAGGTTCCGCGGCCGCTTGCTGTTTTCGGGGATGGTCTATGCGCCGTTGGTGATGCCGGAAGTCATTACCGGACTTTCTCTATTGCTATTGTTTGTTGCGTTCGACGTCGACCGGGGGTTCTGGACCATCGCCATTGCCCACACAACGCTGACCATGTGCTTTGTCACGGTGATCGTGCAATCGCGGCTTGTTACCTTCGATCGCAGCCTCGAGGAGGCCGCGATGGATCTCGGCTGCCCGCCGGCAAGGACCTTCCTGACCATTACGTTGCCCCTGATTGCACCAGCGATTGCGGCCGGATGGATGCTGGCCTTCTCATTGTCACTTGATGATCTTGTGATTGCGAGCTTCACCACCGGACCAGGCGCCACAACATTGCCGATCCGGATTTACTCAGAGGTGCGTCTTGGGGTGAAGCCGGAGATCAATGCCGTGTGCACTATAATGATTGCGTTTGTTGCGTTCGGCACTGTTGCGTCATCGCTGATAGCCAAACGTGGGGCGGTGCGGCGCGAACGCGCCGCCTTAGGCGCACAGGTGTGAAATTTTAGCGTGCGGTGTAAGCCATACAGCTCTCAGCCGCTGCTGCGCTTGCCGGCCGGCGCCGCTTGGCGGCACGGCAGGAAGCTGCAGTTATTCGGTCTTTCCTGTCGCCGGCTGTGCGGTCGATTGATCGGCTGCTGGAGCAGTGCCGCCCGCCGGTGTCCCGCCAGTCAGCCGCTCGATGGCCGAACGAACCGAGTCGCGGGAACGGCGCTCGCGCACTGCATTGAGAAGCGGAGCGGCGGCACCGGAACGGCGAATCAGAGCCTCGGGGTCGGGCAGCATGATCGGATCGTCCCACGAACCCTGCACGATAAACGGCAACTCGAAGGGCGTGGCGCCGGGCTTTGGCGGAGCCACCAGGGCGGCGGTCCCCTTCAGATCGAGTTCGCGCGCCGGAATTGAGGCCGAGCCGGCCAGGGCCAGGACAACCGCCGCGCCTTCAATCTTGACGTCTTCGACTGTGATGATGCCCTGGGTGACCTTCAGCGTAACGCTCATCTTGTCATAAGGGGTGCGTCCGGTGCGGAATTCGCCGCCGCCGGAAAGCGGACGCCGTTCCAGGCGCCGCAGCAGCTGTTCAACATTGAGTCCGGCGAGCGCGCCGTTCGATCCGGTCAGTGTGGCGACCCCGTTCAGGGTATGGGTGACCGCAAGAACGCTATCCCCCGTCCCGTCGACCGAAAGCGCAATGTTGCCCTTGCCTTCGAGCCGGCGGAGGCCAAACAACTGACCGAGGCAGCTCTCCAGGTCGATGTCGGTGAATTGCAGTTGCGACTTAACCTCGACGCCCCGCTCGAAATTGGCGAGTGCCACCGACCCTTTGACAACCCCGCCGTAGGCCTGCGCCTCGCCCACCGTGACGACCAGGTGGCCATTGCGCAAGTTTGCCGCAATAGCGGTGCGCCCGACTTTGGCGTTGGAGACGACGACATTTGCCGCCGAGAGGCGCAGATCGAGATCGACGCCGGCAAGACCGTCGAGCGTGATCTGGCCGTTGTTCCACGCACGCTCGTTGGCGGCGAGAAGACGCACTGTCGAAACGTAGGACGTCAGGTCGAGACTGTCGGCCGCAAGTGTACCTTGCAATGTTTGCCGGCCATCTGCAGCAAACGTGAGGACGCCCTCGGCGCTGTTGCCATCGAGCTCAACATTGACACTCGAAAGGCTGATCGTGCCGCCGACAATATTGGTTCGCGCCTTGATTGCGAATCGGCCAAAGCCACCCCCAGGCAGAGGTTTCTGTCCCGCCCACACCACTGCGTTGCGCAAGGAAGGAGCGTCGGCGGCGACCGTTCCTTCGACCTTGAGAGTCGGTTTGAAACTGATGGCGCCTTCGAAGGCGGCCTTCATTGGCGCGCCCGAGACGCGGAGTTTCAGCCCGCTTCGGTTGCCGGCAAGTGCACCTGGAAAATCGGCGAGCGTCACGCTCGCGTCCATGGGAGCATCATGCCAGACGAAATG
>DASXLC010000124.1:0-10012 GCA_036496445.1 Pseudolabrys sp.
GTAGCTCAGATAAATCGTCGGCTCGATTGCGGTCGGCAGACGAGCATCAAGCACGCCTTCGACGCCCAAAGGCAGACTGTTGATGATCCTTCCGACCGGATCGATGACCGCCGAGATGCCCGTGTTGGCCGCGCGCACCAGGGGCAAGCCTTCGGCGATCGCAAGGACACGCGCTTGCTGAAAATGCTGATAGGGACCTGAGCTGATACCGAACCAGCCGTCATTCGTGACATTGACCAGCCAGCCCGGTCGCTCGCCGCTCGGGACGGCGGCGCCGGGAAAGATCGCCTCGTAGCATATCAATGGCAACATTTTCGGCGCGCCGGCAACGTCCATCGCTCGTCGGCGATCACCCGACAAAAATCCACCCACGATCTTGGTGAGCTGCATCAGACCGAGTCGTTCGAGCAGGCGCTGGAACGGCAGATACTCGCCGAAAGGCACCAGATGCACCTTGTCGTAAATGCCGCGGATCGAACCGTCGGGATCAATGACATAGACCGAGTTATAGGCGCGGAAATTGTTCGGACCGGCATCGGACGCGGCTCGCACCGCGCCAGTAATCAACTCAGTGGACGGCTTGAGCAATGCGGCGATCTGCGCGAGGGCATCCGGCTCACGGGCAAGAAAAAATGGAAAAGCCGCTTCCGGCCAAATCAAATGCGTGACGTCGCGCACGCCGTTCGATCCCGGGCCGGTGGCGCGGTCGGACAAGCGCAGGTAACGATCCATGACCTGCGCCTTGGCGGAATAGTTGAACTTGTCGTCCTGTGGCAGATTGGGCTGCATGATGCGCAGTTTGACGCCGGCAACGTAGGCAGTCGGGTGCGACCATAGTCTCATCGCACCGTAGCCGGAGAACGCTGCCAGCACCGCTATGCCAAGGAAAAGCGGACGATATGGATAACGCGTATCCGCCTTATCATCTGCGATCGCTGCCGGAGTCGCGCAAATCGCGATACAGAAGAAGGTCAGTGTCCAGATGCCGACCAGCGAGACGCTTTGCGCCAGCACCAAAGGTTGGGTGAGTGCGTAGCCGAAAGTGTTCCAGGGAAATCCGCTGAGCAGATGGCCGCGCAACCACTCAGCTGCCGTCAAGGTTGCGGCCAGAGCCAGGATGCGTTCGGGTCCGCGCACCCAGATCAGCCGTGCGGTCGCCAGACCCAGTGCGGTGTAAAGTGCGAGATAAGCCGGGAGCCCGGCCACAGCCACCGGCAGCAGCCATCCGAACGTCTTCGCGTCAACCAGGAACGCGTAGCCGATCCAGTAAAGACCGGTGAGAAAATAACCAAAGCCGAAACACCAGCCCGCCAGCGCCGCGGTCACCGGGGCGCCCCAACGGCCGGAGGCAGAGCCGTCGACAAGCCAGATCAACACAGGAAATGTCACGAACAGAATTGGCCAGGCATTGATCGGCGCCATCGCCAGCGCCGATGCCGCACCAGCGGCAAACGCAATCATCGCGCGCTGCCAACCGAAGGCCAGGATGACGAAATGGGCGAGGCGGGTGATCGTCACGATTGGGGCGTGCCCGCAGCAGGGCCGGCATCTTTCGGGGGCGTAACGTCACTAACCGATGGCGGCGCCGGCGCGCCGGCCACTGCGTCGGCAGCGCCTGGCCGGCGTGGTTCACGTTGCCGGTCGCGCCGCTCCTTCAGGCGGGTGATTCGTATCCGCTTGACGCGACGCGGATCGGCATCGAGCACTTCAAATTCGAACAGCCCGGGTCCCGGAACGATTTCTCCGCGAATCGGCAAGCGGCCTGCGCGCGTCACCAGATAGCCGCCGATGGTGTCGACCTCCTCGGCCGCATCGCCCACATCGAAGTCGTTGCCGACCGTACCGACCACATCCTCGATATTGGCGCGGGCGTCGGCGACAAAGGAGCCGTCGGGTTGCTGTGTCACCGCGGGCGTCTCATCGTCATCGTGCTCGTCGGCAATTTCGCCGACGATTTGCTCGACGATATCCTCGATGGATGCGAGCCCATCGGTGCCGCCGTATTCGTCGACGACCAGCGAGAGATGGATCCGCGTAGCCTGCATGCGGGCGAGCAGATCGATCACACGCATCGATGGCGGCACGAACAGAATCTCGCGCACGATCCTGGTGGCCGACAACGGCATACCGAGATTGACGGCTTTGAGGTCGAGGCCGGCAGGGAGCGGTTTCTTGCGTTTGGCATTCTTTTCCGGATCGACCGCCGCGCGCGCCGTCATGAATGCGATCAGATCGCGGATATGGACCATGCCCACGGGGTCGTCGAGTGTGTCATTGTAGACCACGAGCCGCGAGTGAGCAGCTCCTTCAAAGACACGCACAAGATCGCCGAGCTTGATGTCCTGCTGCACGGCGACGATATCCGCGCGCGGAACCATGACATCGCCGACGCGGCGTTCGCGCAGGCCAAGAATATTTTTGAGCATCCGGCTTTCTTCCGGCGAGAAGCCGGATTCACCAGGACTCATGACATCAAGTATGTCCTTGAGGTCTGCGCGCGCAGAGCCGGACTTCCAGCCGAACAACGTGCGCAGCGCACGCACGAACCAGTTCTCGCCCCCCTCCTGGGCCGGACGGACCGGCACCGGCAGATTGCGCGGTTCGAATGGAAGCCCGGACGAACTGGATGAATCGCTGTCAGGCATGGCGGTCAGGCGTCGCCAAAATCACGCGAGAGGTATGGGTCGGGCAAGTTCAGGCACGTCATGATCCTGCTTTCGAGCCCTTCCATCTCTTCGGCTTGAACATCGGTCTGATGATCGTATCCGATGAGATGAAGAAAACCATGCACCGTGAGATGGGCAAGGTGATGGAGGAAGATGCGGTTTTCATCGTCGCACTCGCGTTCAAGCGTTTCATAGGCGATGACGATGTCGCCGAGTAAGCGCACTTTACCGGCCGCCTGGCCGGACGCGGGAAACGACAGCACGTTGGTCGCCTTGTCGATTCCTCGCCAGTCGCGATTGAGTACGCGAATCGCCGAATCGTTCGTGAGCAAGATACTCACTTCACCGCCGGCTGTTGAGAGTGCAGAGGCGGCCGCGCCAATGGCCTCGCGTACGGTCTGCGCCGCGAGGGGCCACGCATCCCAAAGCGGCGACTGCGTCTGAACGTCGATTTGCAGCGGGGATGTACGCTGCTGCGACACGGGTCTCATCCCCTGTCCTCGCGAGCGGGTGTGCCGCGGTCGTAGGCTTCAACGATTCGTGCTACCAGTTCATGACGGATGACGTCTTCATGCGTAAAGGCGACATGTCCAATGCCTTCGATCCGTGCGAGCAGCTTGACCGCTTCCGCCAATCCTGAGGTCTGGCCATGCGGCAGGTCGACCTGGCTCGGATCGCCCGTGACGATCATGCGGCTGTTCTCGCCCAGCCGGGTGAGAAACATCTTCATCTGCATCGACGTTGTATTCTGCGCCTCGTCGAGAATGACGGCGGCGTTCGACAGTGTCCGGCCGCGCATGAAGGCAAGCGGCGCAATTTCGATTTCGCCGGCCTGCAAGGCGCGCTCGACGATGCGGGCGTCCATCAAGTCATAGAGCGCGTCGTAAATCGGGCGCAGATAGGGATCGACCTTCTCGCGCATATCGCCGGGAAGGAAACCCAATCGCTCGCCGGCCTCAACAGCCGGCCGTGACAGGATGATGCGATCGACTTCCTTTCGCTCGAGCATTTGGACGGCCTGCGCGACCGCAAGCCAGGTCTTGCCGGTACCCGCCGGGCCAGTTCCGAACACCAGCGCATGACGCTTGAGCGCGCGAATATAAGCATCTTGTGCGGCGGTACGCGCACGCACCGGGCGCTTGCGCAGGTTGATTTCCTCAAAAGCGGGACGCGGAGCCGCTGGGTCATAGTCAAATAACGACCCTTGTGCGATCGCCTGACGAATGGCGCCCTCGACGTCGCCCTGACTCAAGTCATGCCCGCGCTTGAGCTGCTCGTAGAGGCCTTCCAGCACGCGGCGCGCTTGCTCGCAGGCGCTTCGCGAGCCTTCGACGGTGACGTGATTGCCACGCTGTTCCGCCACCACGCCGAGGCGCCGTTCAATCAGCGCGAGATTTTGTCCGTATTGCCCAAACAGGACCGAAGCGAGTTTGTTGTCCTCGAACGCGAGCACGGTCTGGGTGGTGGCCGTCTCCTCGGAGGCGGCGGCGGACGGAATCACGGAATCCGGTGTGCGCAAAGGCGTTTCAAGCTCCTGCTGTGGCAAGTGCGGGCGCGTTCATTTCATCGGCGAGCGTGCCAAAAAGGCTGTTGCTGCCGATTTCGGTGACGGTCACGCGTTTGACCGAGCCGATCAGGCTCGCGGGCGCCATGACATGGACTGCCTGCAAATATGGGGAGCGGCCAACGATCTGCCCAGGCAGTTTGCCGGGCTTTTCCAGCAGCACATCGATGGTGCGGCCGGCGAAGCCGGCATTAAAACCGCGCTGGTGGCGGGTGATGGTGGCCTGCAGCCGCTGCAGGCGGTCGGACTTCTCGTCCGGCGGCACCTGGCCGTCCATTTCGGCCGCCGGCGTTCCGGGTCGCGCCGAATACGCGAACGAATATGCACCCGCAAAGCCGACGTCATCGACGAGCGTAAGGGTCTGCCGGAAATCTGCGTCGGTCTCGCCCGGGAAGCCCACGATGAAATCGGAGGTGAAGGCGAGATCGGCGCGCCTGGCACGCAGTCGCGCAATGACCTCAAGATAATCCCGGCGCGTATGTTTTCGGCTCATCGCGGCCAGAATGCGATCGGATCCGGATTGCACCGGCAAATGCACACAAGGCATGAGTTCCGGCAGTTCGCCGTGCGCCGCGACGAGATCTCCGTCCATGTCGCGCGGGTGGCTCGTGGTGTAGCGCAGGCGCAGCACACCGGGTACGTCCGCAAGGCGCCGCAGCAATTGTCCGAGTGTCCACGACCGGCCATCCGCTCCGAGTCCGTGATAGGCATTCACATTCTGGCCGATCAGCGTGACTTCGCGCACGCCCGCTTCGGTCAGCCGCGCGACCTCGGCGACAATCTTTTCAACCGGGCGCGAGACTTCAGCACCACGCGTATAGGGCACGACGCAGAACGTGCAGAATTTGTCGCATCCTTCCTGCACCGTGACGAATGCGGAAATGCCGCGTTTGGCAATCGCGTCTCGCCTGGGCGCGGCCAGAACGTCGAACTTGTCCTCGACAGGAAATTCCGTGTCGACGATTTTTTCGCCGCCTTGCGCGCGCGCGATCATATCCGGCAGGCGATGATAATTTTGCGAGCCCACAACCAGATCGACCGCGCCTGCCCGGCGTATGATTTCCTTGCCCTCCGCCTGTGCGACGCAACCTGCCACCGCGATTATCATGTGACGGCCGTCGCGAGCGGCGGCCTCCTTCATTTCGCGGATGCGCCCGATTTCCGAATAGACTTTCTCCGCGGCCTTTTCGCGGATGTGACAGGTGTTGAGGATGACGAGATCGGCATCCTCCGGACCTGCAGTTTCGACAAAGCCGGCAGGCGCCAAGGTGTCTGCCATACGATGTGAATCGTAGACATTCATCTGGCAGCCAAAGGATTTGACGTGAACTTTGCGGGGTATGCTCATGCCGTTTCGGTGCGAAGCGGGTCCAATCTAGCTGTCATCGCGCGATTTGTCCCGCCAGACCATATATTTGATTTTACAACGATTTTAAGACTTTCCGGGCCCGGCGCCAAAAATAAATTTGGCCCCTAGTCGGCGCGCTCCACAAGCATGGGCCGTCCGCGCAGGGCGCCCGACAACAGCCGGCGCACGGTGCCTTCCAGCCGTTTGGTCATCGCCTTGCGGTCGTGGTCAGCAGGCATGGGTTCTCCGTACGCGACCAGGGCATCGACAGCACCCTGTTCGATGAAGGTCCTGATGTGCGGAATGAAATCGAGATCACCATACCAGGCAACCAGCGGGCGGTGCTGACGCCCCATCGGAATGCCTTGCTGGCCGGTGTAGCCGATCGACATCGGCTGAATCAGGATGTTGTCACCGCCGTTGCCGGCGGTTCCCTCCACTGCGCCTAGCAAAGCGGTTCGGAACGGCAGCACGCGATTGCCGTCGCTCGATGTCCCCTCCGCGAACAACACCACCGAGACGCCGCTTTCAATCCGCTTGACGATCTCGGCCACGGCATTTCCGGTCTGGTGACGGCGCGTACGATCGACGAACACGGTCCGCTGCAGCTTTGCCGTAATTCCGACCAGCGGCCAGTCGCGAACTTCGCGCTTGGCGACAAAGGCGACTGGCGCGATCGAGCCGATCACGAGGATGTCGGCCCACGAGACATGGTTGGACACGAAGAGCACAGCGCGGTTGCGCACCGGCACGCCGCTGACACGCACCCGAATGCGGAGAAGCGAGCAAAGCAGGCGATAGTAGCCCGTCGCGATAAAACCCCACCCGGGCAATCCGAGCTTTCCAAGCAGCCACTGAATCAAGATCAATAGCGGGGTCATCGTGAAAAAGAATGCCCCAATGAAAAGCGCGCGCGCCATTGGCGTCTAGTCCATCGGGCTCATGCGCTAGCGCTTCTTGTCGTCGTGGAGCGGTACCGCATACAGCTCAAGCCGGTGATCGACGAGTTTGAAGCCGAGCTTGCGTGCGACCTCGGCTTGCAGGCGTTCGATTTCCTCTGACTGAAATTCGATCACTTCGCCATTGCGAAGGTTGATCAGATGGTCGTGGTGCGCTTCAGGGCTCGTCTCGTACCGCGCGCGGCCGTCACGGAAATCGTGCCGCTCGATGATCCCGGCGTCCTCGAAGAGTCGCATGGTGCGATACACGGTCGAAATCGAGATACGATCGTCAACCTTGGCGCACCGGCGGTAAAGCTCTTCGACGTCAGGATGGTCGTCGGCTTCCGCCAATACGCGCGCGATCACGCGACGCTGTTCGGTCATGCGCATGCCTTTCGCAGCGCAGAGTGCTTCGATATTCTTCCTTTCGGCGATGTGCTTACCGGCCTGCGTCACCTTGCATCTCTACCGTCTGTTCGGCCAGCGTCCGCGGCCTTCCTATCATATTTGGCGGTGTCCGCCATGTATCTATTGGGCCGTCATCAAAGGTCGCGCCGCAGCACCAGCGCGGCCGCCCCGCCGTCATGCCCGGGATAATAATTGGGGCGGCGCGACAGTTCACGGAAACCCGCACGGTGGTAAAGACGCAGCGCCGGATCATTGAGCTCATCAACTTCCAGAAATACCGCCCGCGCGCCAAGTCCCGCCAGGCGGCGCAGATTAAGGTCAAGCAGACGGCGCGCGAGGCCCCGCCCACGTTGCCGGCGTGCAACCGCAACAGAAAGGATTTCCGCCTCGTCCTCGACCAACCGCGACATGATAAAGCCCGCGAGCTTGGCGCCCGCCAACGCGCGGTGCGTGATGACGTGACGGTCGAGCAAAAGGCCTTCGATCTCCTGTTCGCTCCAGCCGCGCTGGAATGACGCACCATGCAACGCGGCGATCGCAGCCGCATCGCGCGTGCTCGCCTCCGACATCGCCGGTTCGGCGCGCGCGAAAAGGCTGCTCACGAAACCGATCATCGGCGGGCCAACTGTACAGAGTCTTGGGGGTGGGCATCAGGCGCGCGCAGGTAGAGCGGCTTCGGTGGCGTGCCGGTATCGGTTGCTGCGGCGCCGAGCCGTGCCACCCACTCGATCTGCGGCGCAGCGCGCTGCTCGACGGCACTCGGCGCGCGCTCGCCGGAGGGCCATAATGCCGCCAGCCTGCTTGCCGCTGTGCCGGTGATGCGCGGCGCGCCCGATGTCGAGACACGCAGTGCCTCCCGCAATGGTGCCACGCGGGGCGCAACGACAGTGCGGCCACCCGGACCAAAGACCTGGAGGTAGACGTGATCGTGGCGTGCGTCGATTGCCACGACCACCGGCAGCGTATCATCGGCGGCGATGAACGGTGCGGCGAAGGCTGCCAGCGTCGTGAGGCCGATCGCCGGCTTGCCGGTGGCGAGCGCAATGCCGCGAGCCGCCGCGATACCCACGCGCAAGCCGGTGAAACTTCCGGGTCCGGTCGTTACCGCGATGCGGTCGATCGCCGTGAAGTCGAGCTGCGCCCGCTCGAGCACGCGCGCCACCAGCGGCATCAGCGCCTCGGCGTGACCGCGTTGCATCGGCACAGATTCATGCACACGTTGATCGGCTCGGCCGGTGTCAAGCACTGCAACCGAGCAAGCCTCGAGCGCGGTGTCGATGGCAAGGACTCGCATATGGTAATTCTAGCATCATTTATGGCCGGTCCTGCGCCGGCCATCCACGTCTTTGCTGCGGAGGCCCAAAGACGCGGATGCCCGGGGCAGGCCCGGGCATCACGAGTTCGAGGCGGCTTTTCCGGTTACATCGGCCGCACTTCGACCACTTCTGGCAGGAAATGGCGCAGCAGGTTTTGAATGCCGTGTTTGAGCGTGGCGGTCGAGGACGGGCAGCCCGAGCACGCGCCCTTCATGTTCAGATAGACGATGCCTTCCTTGTAACCGCGGAAGGTGATGTCGCCACCATCGCCTGCCACTGCAGGACGCACGCGTGTCTCGATCAGGTCCTTGATGGTTGCGACGGTTTCCGCGTCCTTGGCATCAAAGAATTCGTCGGCTGCTGCTGCCGGCTGCACGTCGTCCGCCAGAAGCGGCGTACCCGACATATAGTGCTCCATGATGACGCCGAGGATCGCCGGCTTCATCTGTTGCCAATCGCCGCCGGTCTTGGTCACTGAAATAAAATCCGAGCCGAAGAAGACCCCGCCGACATTCGCAACGTCAAACAAACGAATCGCCAGAGGCGATTGCACCGCAGCGTCCTTCGACTGCATGTCGAGCGTGCCGCCTTCGAGCACGGGGCGCCCGGGCAAAAATTTCAGCGTTGCGGGGTTAGGCGTGACCTCGGTCTGAATGAACATCGACTTCGCTCCTTGCTCATACGGGTTCAAGGCCCGCAGGCTGCAGAATTATAACTCATAAATGGCGATTGTGCCTGCTCGGGTCAACCGTCTCTTTCCCGGTCGTTCTGGGGGTGAGCGTAGAGACCGGCGTTAACGCCGTTCCGGTTACCGCACGCTAGGAACTCGCGTCGATGTCCTCGTCGCTCAGATGGCCAGGCACGAGCGCTACCGGGATCGGGAAAGTGCCGGCAGTCTTGGCAAGGTTGGAGACCAATGGGCCTGGCCCTTCCTTTCCGGTGCCGGCCGCGAGCACAAGGATGCCGATGTCGGCGTCTTCGTCGATCAGCTTGACGATCTCTTCGGCCGTATCGCCTTCGCGAATCACGCGGTCTGGCGCGATGCGTGCAATTTTTTTTGCCCGTGCAGCGAACTTGTCGAGCGTGGCGTTTGCTGCTTCCTGCTGCTCTGCCTTCATGATGTCGGCGACGCCGAGCCATTGCTGATTGCGGTCGCCCGGTTCGATAACGCGCAGCATCACGATCTGCGATTTGGTGCGGCCGGCGCGCTTGGCCGCCCAATAGACCGCCCGGTCGCATTCCTCGGTGTCGTCAATGACGACGAGATATTTACGCTTGTGGCCGGCCTCGTAGCTGCGGCGCTTGCTGCTCATGGGCGCGACGCTCCCGTCCAATCATATGCGCAGTAGTGGGTGCACAAGCGTGCAATGGTGGCACGGCGGCCGCCGCGCCGACAAGGCGGGTGTTCCGCGCTGCAACTAGCGATGCACGAAACCGACGATATCCTTGACCGCCTTCATGGTTTCGGCGGCGATCGCCTGCGCGCGCTGCGAACCCTCTGCCAATACGGAGTCGATATAAACCGGGTCTTCCACCAGTTTTTTCATCTCGGCGCCGATCGGCCCGAGTTTGGCGACGGCGAGATCGACCAGCGCAGTCTTGAAGGTAGAGAATTGCCCGCCGCCAAACTGCCCGAGCACCTCAGCTTTCGTCACCCCTAGCAACGCGGCATAGATGCCGACCAGGTTGTCGGCTTCGGGGCGCGGCGCCAGGCCCTTTTCTTCGCCGGGCAGCGGCTCGGGATCGGTCTTTGCCTTGCGGATCTTCTG
>DASXLC010000125.1:0-20063 GCA_036496445.1 Pseudolabrys sp.
GACGGCGAACTCGCTCGACGCGGTGTCCGACCGCGACTTCGTCATGGAAACGCTCGCGGCCGCCGCGATCGCCTCTGTGCATCTGTCTCGCCTGGCCGAGGAAATTATCGTCTGGACCTCGCCGCTCACCGGCCTCGCAAGGCTGTCGGACAAATTCACCACCGGCTCCTCGATCATGCCGCAGAAGCGTAATCCCGACGCGGCCGAACTGGTGCGCGCCAAGGCGGGTCGCATGATCGGCGCACTCAGTGCGCTGCTGATCGTGATGAAGGGCCTGCCGCTCGCTTATGCGAAAGACATGCAAGAGGACAAGCAGGGCGCGATGGACGCGCTCGCGGCTCTTTCGTTGTCGATTGCTGCAATGGGCGGGATGGTCGCTGATCTCGAGCCCGACGCAGCGCGGATGAAGAAGGCCGCGGGCGAGGGCTATGCGACGGCGACCGATCTTGCCGATTGGCTGGTGCGGACCTTGAAGATTCCGTTCCGCGAGGCGCATCACATTGCCGGCCGGATCGTTGCCCGGGCCGCCGAGACAGGTGTTGCGTTGCATCGGGTTCCGCTGGCTGTCATGCGCGAGATTGAGCCGCGAATCGCCGACGATGTATTCAGCGTTCTTTCGGTCGACCGTTCGGTGAAGAGCCGGACAAGCTTCGGCGGCACGGCGCCTAAAAACGTGCGCCTGCAGGCGAAAAAATGGCTGCGCAAGCTGGAAAAAGAGAAATCCTGACTTCGCCTTTTTTGCCTGTTTTGTTATGGTCCGATTATGCAAGGAGTGCGTGCCTTGAGGCATTCTGATCGCCCGTTTCTGCGTCTCGCCCTGATTGGCGCATTGGCTGCGTCATTCGGCCTGGCGGCATGCGGGCGCAAGGGGCCGCTCGATCCGCCGCCCGCTGCGTCGCTCGCGGGTGAGCAGCCGGTGACAACCGGTGAGCCGTCCGGGGACGACCGTCGCATTCTTGGACCGGACGGAAAACCGATCTCGGCGAGTCGAACCAATAAGCGTTTCCCTCTCGACGTATTACTCAACTGAGCGTGTGATGCACCACTTTGCCTATCGCGACGGCGTGCTGCACGCCGAGGCGGTGAATCTCGATACGCTCGCCGCTGAGGTCGGTACACCGTTTTATTGCTACTCGACCGCCACGCTCACCCGCCACTATCAGGTGTTCGCAGGTGCGTTTGCCGACGTGCGTGCGCTCGTCTGCTACGCCATGAAAGCGAATTCCAATCAGGCCGTCGTCAGGACGCTTGCCAGGCTTGGTGCCGGCGCCGACGTGGTATCAGGCGGCGAACTCAAGCGCGCGCGCACAGCCGGCATCCCCGCCGACAAGATTATGTTTTCGGGAATCGGCAAGACGGAGGCCGAGCTCGCGCTCGCCGTTGATGAAGGAATTCTCTGCGTCAACGTTGAATCTGAACCGGAGCTCGAGCTGCTGTCGTCCATCGCGGCATCAAGGGGGCGCACCGCGAATGTGTCAGTTCGCGTCAATCCCGACATCGACGCAAAAACCCATCATAAGATCGCCACTGGCAAGGCCGAGAACAAGTTTGGCATTCCGATCAGCCGCGCGCGCGAGGTCTATACTCACGCCGGTAAGCTCAAGGGCCTCAAGGTCGCCGGCGTCGACATGCACATCGGCAGCCAGATCACCGAGCTTGATCCGTTCGGCAATGCGTTCGCGTTGCTTGCCGAGTTCGTGCGCATGTTGCGGACCGACGGCCACACGATCTCTCATGTGGATCTCGGCGGGGGCCTGGGCATTCCCTACCGCGATAACGACGAGCCGCCGCCACATCCTGAGGCCTACGCCGAGGTGGTCAAACGCGCCACGCGCGATCTGGATTGCCGCCTGATCTTTGAGCCCGGTCGCCTGCTTGTTGGAAATGCCGGCATCCTGGTGACGCGTGTGCTGTTCGTGAAGCACGGGGAGGCTAAGACGTTCGTCGTCGTCGATGCCGCTATGAACGATCTCATCCGACCGACGTTGTATGACGCGCATCACGAGATTTGGCCTGTCGCAGAACAGCCTTCATCCGCCGGCCGCATCCGCGCCGACGTCGTTGGTCCTGTTTGCGAAAGCGGCGATTTCCTCGCCGTAAACCGCGACATGGTGGAACCGGCCAGTGGCGCACTGCTCGCCGTCATGTCGGCGGGGGCTTACGGGGCGGTGCAGGCTGGCACCTACAATACCCGGGCCCTGGTTCCGGAGGTCCTCGTCAATGGCGCGGAATGGGCGCTGGTGCGGCCGCGCCTTGAAGTTGACCAATTGATTGCGCTCGATCGCATGCCCAACTGGCTTTGAGTGCATAAATACACGCGTGGCCGGGTAGATCGGTGCGTGTTAGCCTGATGGACAACAGATTCTCCTGAGCCCGAGCGACGGAGCGGCTTTTGGACGGCGTCAACGACCAGCCTCACGATCGGGAGCGGACGGCAAGGGTCCTGCTCGCGCGCTCGCTCGCCCGTGCGCGCGGCAGCATATTGTGGGAACGGTTGTGGCCTGCTCTCGCCGCGCTGGCCACTGTGGCCGGCCTCTTTCTCGCTTTCTCCTGGGCGGGTTTATGGCTGGTGCTGCCGCCACTCGCGCGTGCGATCGGTCTTTTCATATTCCTCGTCGCCATTGCAGCATCGGCATTGCCGCTGCTGATTTTGCGGCTGCCGAGCATCTACGATGGTCTGCGCCGGCTTGATCGCAGCACCGGTGAAACGCACCGTCCGGCAACCACGGCCGCGGATCGTCTCGCCGCCAATATTCAAGACCCAGTGGCGCAGGCGCTCTGGCAGGCCCATGTCGAGCGCGCCCTTTTGTCAGCGCGCAAACTCAGGGCGGGTTGGCCGGCGCCGCGGCTATCGTTGCGCGACCCGATGGCATTCCGCGCTCTGGTCGTCATTCTTGTCGTGGCCAGTTTTTTTGCCGCCGGCGGCGAGCGACTGAAACGCGTCGCTGCTGCCTTCGACTGGCACGGCGTCGTTGCCCCGGCGAATTTCCGCATCGACGCCTGGGTCACCCCGCCGGTCTATACAGGGCGGCCTCCGGTGATGCTCACGGGCCTGCGTCCCGGTGAGACCGCGCAGGTAGCGCCGCCGGTAGCCGTGCCTGCTGGCAGCCAATTGGTGGTCCGTGCGACAGGCAAGGTGCGTTTTGAAATCGTCCGCCACGGCGGCATCGAGGACGCACCGGCCGAAACCCGCGCAGCACTTCCGGCTGGAACCGAGGAAAAAAGATTACTCATCAAGGGCGACGGTTCTGTCGCCGTACATGGCGTGCTCGGGAGCGATCTGGTCTGGAATTTCACGGCGGTTCCCGACCGCGCGCCAAATATCGAATTGCTCAAGGACCCGGAGCGGCAGGCCCGCGGTGCATTGCGCCTCGATTACAGGATGGATGATGACTACGGCGTTGTAGAAGCGAAGGCGACCTTCGGGCTCAAGGACGGGCCGTCGCCCGACGCGCCCCGTCGTTCGCTGTTCACCGCGCCTGACTACGCACTCGCCTTGCCGCAGGCCCGCACCCGCTCCGGTACGGCGCAAACCACGCATGACCTTACCGAGCATCCGTGGGCCGGTGCCGAAGCGATCATGACGCTGACGGCGCGGGATGAGGCCGGCAATGAGGGCCGTAGTCAGCCGCAGGAGCTCACGCTGCCGCAGCGGATTTTCGTAAAGCCCCTGGCTCGCGCGCTCATCGAGCAGCGGCGTATCCTGGCGCTCGACGCCGAAACAAAACCGCTGGTGCTTACCGCGCTTGACGCGCTCACTATCGCGCCGGAGCGCTTCACACAGGAATCCGGCGTCTATCTCGGCTTGCGTTCGATCTATTTCGATCTTGAGAATGCGAAAAACGACGACGCCCTGCGCGAAGTGGTGGCCCGGCTGTGGGACATGGCCGTACAGCTCGAAGACGGAAACGTCTCGCAGGCCGAACAGGCATTGCGTCAGGCACAAGAGGCGCTTCGTCAGGCGCTCGAACGCGGCGCGAGCGACGAAGAAATCAAGAAGCTGATGGATCAGCTGCGCGCGGCCATGGACAAGTTCCTGCAAGCTCTTGCCGAGGAGATGCGCAAGAATCCGCAGCAACTTTCGCGGCCGCTTGATCGTAACACGCGCTCGCTGAGCCAGCAGGATCTCAAGAGCATGCTCGACAGGCTGGAAAATCTGGCGCGCTCCGGCAACAAGGATGCCGCGCGCCGGCTGCTCGAGGAATTGCAGTCCATGCTGGAGAACCTGCAGATGGCGCGGCCGGGCGCCTCGGGCGGTGAGGACGGCGACGACGATATGATGTCTGCGTTGGACGAATTGGGCGACATGATCCGCAAGCAACAGCAGTTGCGCGACAAGACCTTCCGGGAGGGTCAGGACATGCGGCGTGATCGCCAGCGGGGTCAGCCCAAGCAGGGTGACCGCCAGATGGGCGATTTGCGCCAGGACCAGCAGGGCCTGCGTGACCGTCTCAACAAGCTCCTCGACCAGCTGCGGCAGCGGGGGCTCGGGCAACAGGGCCAACAGGGTCAGCAGGGCCAACAGGGACAGCAAGGCGAGGGCAACGAAATGGGCCAGCTCGGCGACGCCGGGGAGGCCATGGGTCAGGCCGAGGGTCAGCTCGGCGAGGGAGATGCCGACAGTGCCGTCGACAGCCAGGGCCGGGCGCTGGACGCCATGCGCAAGGGTGCCCAGGGATTGGCGCAGTCCATGCAGCAGCAGGGCGCGGGACCGGGCCCGAACGGCAGGCCGGGTCGCGGTCAGTCTCGCGCCCAGCAGGACACGGATCCGCTCGGTCGGCCAATGCGCGGCCGCGACTATGGCGACGATCTTACCGTCAAAGTGCCCGGCGAGATCGACGCTCAGCGGGCACGCCGCATTCTCGAGGAGCTGCGCAAGCGCTTCGGCGAAAGTTTCCGTCCGCAGCTCGAGCTCGACTACATCGAGCGTTTGCTCAAGGATTTCTGATCCTGGATTTCTGATCCCGGATTTCTGATCCGGAGTCTCGGGCTAGTTGCGCTGGACCAGCGCTTCGCGCACCACGCGGGTGATTTGATCGACAGAAAACGGCTTGCTGATCACATCGTGCACGAGCGCATCGAGGCCGTACGCGCGTTCGCGCTGATCCGCATAGCCAGTCATCAGCATGATCGCGATGTCCGGGTGTCGCCGGCCCGTCGCGAGGGCGAGTTCGATGCCATCCATCCCCGGCATCTTTACGTCGCTCAGAAGCAAATCGAATTCGCCGTTGTATGAGGTAAGCGTCGCGAGGGCGGTGGCGCCATCCACGGCTTCGGTAAGGTCGTGGCCATCGCCATCAAGCGCGCGCACAACAAACGTTCGGAGGATGTCATCGTCCTCGGCAATGAGAATTCTCGCCATTGCCTTATTTCGCTCCGGGGGCTGTATCCTGTCCGTTCGAAAAGCGGACCATCACATCGACGGCATTTTCCGGCGGTGAGACAAAGCGGCTGCGGAAATCCAGCTTCTCGCCAGGGCTGAGGATGCTGCGGCCCGGCAGTGCAGTCCATGCGTAAACTTCCTGTCCGGCGTCATCCCGCGCGGCAAACCGGAGACGCGGGACCTCTGTTGGCTTATTGGCGATGCTGACAATCGTGCCCTCAACGACAAGAGACGACAGGCCCTCCTGTGCTTCCTTCGAAATCCGCATATTTTCGAATTTCAAATTGCGCAAATTCACCGGCAATCCGACGGCGGAAAACAATGAAGCCGTTTGCGGGAAAAAGCGTACGACTTCGCTGCGCGCTCCAATCAGCGCGACATTGAAGGCGAACAGCACGAGAATGAGCGCCGTCCAGCGCGACGAGCGCCGGACTTGCCTTCGCCGGGCCTGCAGCCGTTTGCGGCGCGCGGTGAAATTTTCGATTTCGTCGGTTTCCGATCCCGCACTGAGATCGGAGGACGCCGGTTCGATCCCCGGCACCAGGGATGGTGCGTCGGCAACAGCGGCCGGCATTGGTGCCGGGCTCTCCGCGAGTTCCCGCGTTGGCTCATCAGGAGCGACCGCGCTTTCCTGGGCCGGCTCCATGTCGACCCCGGCGTGATCGGGTCCTCGATCCGGTCGAATGACGCCCGGTGATTCGTGCGCATCGGATTCGTCAATCGCGCCGTCCGCCAGGGCGGTCATTTCGGCAGGCGAAGTGTCGGCGAACCAGGTCGTCTTGCAGCGCGCGCAACGGACGGTACGGCCGGCCGCGCCCAGGGAGCCCGGTGCGATCGTGTATGATGTTGAGCAGTTCGGACAGACAATCAGCATAGGATAGGTGCGTGTACTGGAGGTCCCAACGTACCAGCCGTCCGTTAATGGATCGGAAACCATGGTAACCCGCGCTTTATGGGACAAACTGGTGACTTCCGGCCCCGCTGCTATGGTGACGTCGTCATAATCCTGTAAAAAGCGCAGTTCCGGACGGGCGGGCAGGGGGCTGTCTGCACGCCGTGGAGGTCGCGCCGGGAGTACTGATTCGGCGGGCAAAGATTTATCGGAGAGGGGTTGGGTGGTCCGATTCGAGAATGTGGGCTTACGCTATGGGCTTGGGCCGGAGGTCCTGCGGGACCTCACGTTCCGTATCGACCCCCATTCGTTTCAATTCCTCACCGGGCCTTCCGGTGCCGGCAAGACCTCGCTGCTGCGGCTGCTATTTCTGTCGATGAGGCCGACGCGAGGTTTGATCACCCAGTTTGGTCATGACGTGGCGACTCTGTCACGCGATGCCGTGGCAACATTGCGCCGTCGTATAGGCATCGTATTTCAGGATTTCCGTCTGCTCGACCATATGACGACGTACGAAAATGTCGCGCTGCCATTGCGTGTGATGGGCCGTCCGGAAGATAGTTACCGCGATGAAGTGATCGAGCTTCTTAACTGGGTCGGGCTTGGTGAGCGAATGTGGGCTCTGCCGCCCGTGTTATCGGGCGGCGAAAAACAACGCGCGGCGATCGCGCGCGCGGTCATCGCCCGGCCGCAATTGCTGCTTGCCGATGAACCAACCGGGAACGTCGACCCGACTCTGGCGCAGCGACTCCTGCGGCTCTTCATTGAGCTCAACAAGTCAGGTACGTCGGTGGTCATTGCAACTCACGACATTGCGCTCATGGATCAATACGATGCACGCCGGCTGGTCTTGCACGACGGCCGGCTGCATATTTATGACTGAGGACTCCCGATGACGGACAGCGGCATAGGCAGATTCGGTGCGCCGATACGCGAGTCGGTGGAACCTCTGCTGCCGCGCTTCGAAACGGCGCTGGTGCCGCGCAATTCGATTTCCGGTCGGGCACTCGTTGCGGTCGTTGCAATCATGACCTTCCTTGTGTCCTTGACCACCGGTGCGGCCGTGCTCGTCAGCAAAGCCGCAGGCGAATGGCAGTCCGATATTTCCCGGGAAGTAACCATCCAGATTGTTCCAGCACCTGGTCGCGACCTTGATGCCACGGTGGACAAGGCAGCTTCCGTTGCGCGCGCATTTGCCGGCATTGTCGACGTGCAGGCCTATTCAAAAGAGGACTCAATCAAGCTACTCGAGCCGTGGCTTGGAAGTGGGCTCTCCCTCAACGAACTGCCTGTACCGCGCCTGATCGTGGTCAAGATCGCGCCGGACGCCACGCCCGATCTTGCGCAGTTAAGGCGTCTGCTGGCCGAGCAAGTGCCGGGTGCCATGCTCGATGATCATCGCGGCTGGATCGGTCGTATGCGCACGATGGCCGGCACGGCGGTCGCCCTGGGCATCTGCATTCTGGTGTTGATGTTCGCCGCAACAATATTGTCGGTCACTTTTGCCACGCGCGGCGCGATGGCGACGAACAAGGCAGTCATAGAAGTCCTGCATTTTGTCGGTGCTAAAAACGGATTTATCGCCCGGCACTTTCAGCACCATTTTCTGATCCTTGGCCTGCAGGGAGGGGCAATCGGCGGTGGTGCCGCCATTGTTCTGTTTGCGCTCGCCAGCGTGCTCAGCCGCTGGTTCGACGGCACAGCGGGCGGAGACCAGGCGTCGGCTCTCTTCGGTTCGTTCTCGATTGGCTTTATCGGATACGCCGCCGTGTTCGCTCAGGTCGCACTTATTGCAGGGGTGACTGCCTTGACGTCGAGGCATACCGTAAACCACACGCTTGAAATGATCGACTGACATGTTTGGCGGGTTTGCTCGCTGGATCGGGTTTCTGACCATGGCCGCCGGGGCCACGGGACTCATCCTGCTCGCGGGTGGGTTCATCTACTTTATCGCGAGCATTGCGAACGAGGAGGTCACGCTTGATACGAAGGCGGATGGCATTGTGGCCCTGACCGGCGCGGCCGCCCGCATACCCGATGCGATTGAATTGCTGGCGACCGAGCGCGGCAAGCGGCTCCTGATTACCGGCGTGCACCGCGCGACCAGCTCGCGTGAAATCGCGCGAATTACGCCGCTCTATTCCAGGTATTTCACTTGCTGTATTGACCTCGATCGCTCGGCTCTCAATACGTTCGGCAATGCGCTTGAGACCAGGCGCTGGGCACGCGGGCATAATTTCAATTCCTTGATCGTCGTGACATCCAATTGGCACATGCCTCGCGCCATGGCCGAGCTTGCCCATCAGCTCCCTGACGTCACCTTGATTGCCTATCCGGTGATTTCAGAAAAATTGAAGGCCGAGCCATGGTGGACGAATACCGACACCGTGCGCCTGCTGCTTGGAGAATATCTGAAGTATCTGTTTGCGCTCCTGCGGATGCGCCTCGATCCTGACGGCGCGACATAGAGGGGCGACGCCAGTGGCCATTCTGTTCCGATCGATAGCCTTCAACGTCCTGTTCTATCTGAACACGATCATCCATCTGGTTGCCGGCCTGCCGACCTTCTTCATGCCCTATCGGGCCATTGTCGGGGTGGCCAAATCGTGGGGCCGAATCAATCTGGTGTTGCTCCGTGCGGTCGCCGGCATTGACTGCGAAGTTCGCGGTCGCGACAAGATCCCGAAAGGACCGCTTATCGTCGCCTCCAAGCACCAGTCGGCGTGGGAAACATTTGCGCTGCTGCCGCTGCTCGAAAATCCGGTGTTCATTCTCAAGCGCGAGCTGCAATGGATTCCAATATTCGGCTGGCTGACGATCAAGGGTCGTATGGTGCCGGTCCATCGCGGCGGCGGCTCGCAGGCCCTCCTCGACATGATCGAGCGCGCCCGCACCGAACTTGCGGACAATCGTCAGCTCATCATTTTTCCTGAAGGTACGCGCCGGCCGGCTGGAGCTGAGCCTCGCTACAAGATCGGCGTCGCTCATCTCTATGCAGCAGAGGGCGTACCCTGCCTTCCCATTGCGCTCAACTCGGGTCTGTTCTGGCCGCGTCGGTCACTGCTGCGCTTTCCCGGAACGGTGGTGGCAGAGATTCTTGATCCGATTCCGCCGGGACTTGGCAAGGATGAGTTTTTCGAGCGGGTGCAGAATGACATTGAAACTGCAACGGCACGTCTGATTGCGGAAGGCCGTGCCAAAATGAAAGGCTGATCCAGCGGCCAATCCGGGCGTTTCAGCCAGATCGGTTCAAGGGCATCGTCGAGCCATGGCTGCCTTTGAGCTGGGTGGCCAATGTGTGCAGATCGGTGTCGCGGATACCGAGCCTCTGCATCTCCTTCACGGTGGCGAGCACGTAGTCGCGGCAGGCGCCCGACCGGCCATGACCCTGTCGCGCATAGTGCAGTTGTTCCGTGAGGCTCAGCCGTCCGGCGTATTGGCCATGTCCCCGATCGACGACATAACACAGCGCATGCACGCTTTCCTGCGGGTCGGCGTCGAGCCAAATCCTCCGCCAAGCCTCACGATAAACCCGGGTTACCTGTTCGCGGGCGCGCAGGTACTCGATTGTTTTCGAGCGCCGGGCAGGGGCCACTCGGTAAGCGATGCCGCGGCAGTTGCCGCCGCGATCCAGTCCAAACACCAGGCCGGGTCTTTGTGGGGTTCCGCGATGAACGAACGAATAGACGCACAGCGCGCGATGGGCGCCCACAAGGCGTGCGCTGCGCCTCTCCAGGAAGTCGAATCCGGGCCGCCACATCAGCGACCCATAGGCGAAGACCCAGAAGTCCTCGTTGCTTTGATCGGATCGTGCGTTCATCGTGGCAGGGAATAAACCACGGTTTTTGGGGGGCCGACTTGCGTTCGCCTAACAGGACCGCGGTTCCCGTGCAACTCCGCCCCTGCGCGCGGGCGCAGAAACGCCGCATTCGACAGGTTTTGAATTGACGATGCGTGATCCAACGAGCCTGCAATCGCGCCGCCGAACCGGACTTCGCTACACGATTCTGCTTTTCATCGTGTTCGCGCTGGTCGCCGGCTGGACCGGCTTCTGGAAATTCGCGGCGAGCAAGGCCCAGGAGACGATTGAAGGGTGGCGGGCGCGCGAGGCCAAGGCAGGGCGCCTTTACACCTGCGGTTCGCAGACGATTGGGGGCTTCCCGTTCCGGATCGAGGTCAACTGCGACGCGGCGTCGGCTCAAATCCGCAGTAATCAGCCCCCGCTTGAACTCAAGACGAGTGCCCTGGTGGTGCTGGCACAAGTCTATCAGCCCGGCCTGCTGATCAGCGAATTTCACGGCCCGCTCACCATTGGGGAGCCCGGGAAACCGCCGGACTTCATCGCCGACTGGAAGCTGGCCCAGTCAAGCGTGCGCGGCACGCCCGCTGCGCCCAGCCGCGCGTCGTTTGTGTTCGACCAGCCGGCAATCGACCGTATGAAGGAGGGAAGCAGGCAAAACCTTTTGCGCGCGAAGCACATTGAGATTCATGGCCGGCTGGCGGAAGGGTCCGTCACCAGCAACCCGGTGATCGAGATCGCGCTGCAGCTCGATCAGGCATCCGCACCAGACCTGCACCCGGCCGCTGCAAAACCAATGGATGCCAACGTCACCACCATGCTTCGTGGTTTGAACGATTTTTCCCCAAAACCCTGGTCTGTGCGTTTCCGCGAAATGCAGGCGGCGGGCGGGCGCATCGACATCACGCAGGCTCGCGTACAGCAGGGCGACATTCTGGCGGTCGGCGGGGGCAGCCTGTCGCTCAATGAAAATGGAAGGCTTGAAGGTCAATTGCGCGTCACCGTGGCGGGACTCGATCAGTTCCTGGCCGCAATGGGCATCCAACAGCGCGTGCAAGCTTCGCCGAGCATGGACAAGCTTGTCGGCGCGCTCGATCGGCTGGCTCCGGGTCTCGGCGATGTGGCGCGCCAGCAGGCCGGGGCCAATATTTCGCTGGGCATCAACATGCTCGGCGAACAGACCACGCTGGAAGGCAAGCGGGCGGTGGCGCTGCCCCTGCGTTTCAGTGATGGTGCGGTGTTCCTCGGACCGATCCCGATCGGAAATACACCGGCGCTGTTCTAGCCCTTTTCCGACGCGTACGGCTTCGGTAGCGGTTCGTGCGGCAGATCCGGATGCGGGCGGCCGAAATCGGGTGCCGGCGAATCCTGGCCGATGTCGACGATGCCCTTGCGGATGGCGCGGGTACGCTTGAAATGCTCGAATAACGCGTCGCCGTCGCCTTTGCGGATCGCTTTTGTCAATGCCGAAACGTCCTCATTGAAGCGGCCCAGCATTTCCAGGACGGCGTCCTTGTTGGCAAGGAACACATCGCGCCACATTGTCGGGTCGGATGCAGCGATGCGGGTAAAATCGCGGAAACCGCCGGCGGAAAACTTCAACACTTCAGAGCGCGTGACCGTCTGCAGTTCATCCGCGGTGCCGACGATCGTGTAGGCGATCAGGTGCGGCAGATGGCTCGTAATGGCCAGCACCAGATCGTGATGATCAGGCGCCATTGTATCGACATTGGCCCCGAGCAGCCGCCAGAACGCCGCAAGCTTCTCGACGGCTTTCGGATTGGTGCCCTCTGGCGGCGTCAGAATGCACCACCGGTTGACAAACAGCTCGGCAAAGCCGGCGTCCGGCCCCGAATATTCCGTGCCCGCGACGGGGTGCGCCGGTACAAAGTGTACGGTCTTCGGCAGATGCGGGGCCATATCACGCACGATTGCGCCCTTCACCGAACCGACATCGGAAACGATGGCGCCGGCAGCGAGGTGCGGACCGATCTCCTTTGCGACTGCGCCACAAGCGCCGACGGGGATGCAAATGATGACGAGATCGGCGCCTTCGGCCGCCGCGGCATTGGTCTCTACGACCTGATCGGCAAGACCGAGCTCGGCGACGCGCCGGCGCGTCTGCGGGGACCGTGCCGTGGCTACGATCGTGCGTACCGCGCCTTGCGCACGCGCCGCTCGCGCGATCGAGGAGCCGATCAATCCGACGCCGATCAGGGCCAGGCGATTGAACAAAGGGGCCGGGTTGCTCATGCCGGCTTTCCCAGAAATTCCTTGAGCGCTTGCACCACGAGCCGGTTGGCCTCTTCGGTGCCGACGCTCATGCGCAACGCATTGGGCAGCTTGTAAACGCCCACCTGGCGCAGGATGAGCCCGCGTTTGGTCAGGAAGGCATCGGCGTCCCTGGCCGTACGGCCTTTGGTTTCCGGAAAATGGATGAGCACAAAGTTTGCGGCGCTCGGCGTCACCGGTAATCCAAGATTGCTGATCTCTTCGGTGAGCCAAGCCAGCCATTTAGCATTGTGTGTGCGGGCACGATCGACATGCGCGGTATCGCGGATCGCCGCAATTCCTGCGACGATTGCCGGACCATTGACGTTAAACGGTCCACGGATGCGATTGACTGCATCGACAACGTGTGCGGGCCCGTACATCCAGCCGAGACGCAGGGCAGCGAGCCCATAAATCTTCGAGAAGGTACGCGTCATCACCACATTGTCGGTGGTCGCGACCAGTTCGATGCCGGATTCGTAGTCGTTGCGCTGCACATATTCCGCGTAGGCGGCGTCAAGCACGAGCAATACGTCACCCCGCAGACCCTTTTGCAGGCGCTTGACTTCATCGAACGGGACATACGTTCCCGTCGGATTGTTCGGGTTCGCCAGGAATACCATTTTTGTTTTTGGCGTCACCGCGTTGAGGATCGCGTCCACATTCGCAGTTAAGTCCTTTTCCGCTGCGGCAATTGCTTTTGCCCCGGTGCCCATGGTTGCGATTGGGTAGACGAGAAATCCGTGCGTCGTATAGATCGCTTCGTCGCCATCCTTGAGAAAGGCGCGCGCAAGCAGGTTGAGCAGATCGTCGGAGCCGGCGCCACAGACGATGCGATCGGGATCGAGGCCAAAGGCGGCGCCGATTGCATCACGCAGTGCCGACGCCGAGCCGTCCGGATAATCTTCCAGGTGCTCACCGGCCGTCCGATAGGCGGCGATGGCGTCCGCGCTCGGCCCCAACGGTGTCTCGTTGGAGGAGAGCTTGAACACTTTGGCGACGCCGGACGCGCTGCTCTTGCCCGGAACGTAAGGGGCAATAGTGAGCACGCCGGGTCGCGGTTGCGGGCGGTTCAGAGTCATCAACGGTATTCCGAACGATCAGGCCTTGTCGGCGGCAACCGTATAGCGGGTTGCGTGGCTCCCGACGAGTGCTGCCGAACGCACTGTGGCGCCAGCCTTAACCAAGGCCGCGCTGACCGATTCAAGGCTCATTTCTTTGGCCAAAGTCACGAGCAGGGCGGCGCCATCGAATGCCTGATCCGGTACGGCAATAAAATCGGTCAGCATGGACAGCGCCTTTGCGGGGCCCGCGCCCCATCCCGAGACACGCACACTCCATACCGGGGCTTCCGTTGCCATGGCGTCGGCGGCAACGCGGGAAATCACGAAAACCGGCAAAGCGGCGGGGTGATCGGACCGTTCGACGAAAGGGAGGCGGGCAATGATCTTGGGGGCGGCGTCGAACTCGAGTGCGCTCCACCAGGCGCCCGCCGAGGCGATATCAAAGGCGGGCACGAGGCCGAGATCGCCTTTGGAGGCCGACACCGCCGCAACGACGGCGGCGGCGCCCATATGCGGGATAAACGGCACCGTGAAACCGAAATGAAAGCGGGCGGAATCGCGCATCAGTGCGTCGCCGGCCGACAGATCGGCATGAACGGAGAAAGGCGCCTGCACGTATGTGAAGGTCGAGATGATGACGCGCCAGATGCTCTCGACAGTGTCAAGCGGCAGCCTTCCTTTGTGACGTTTGACCAGCCGGCGCATCATTTCGGCTTCACGCGCTGGCCGGAACGCCGACGTTCCGGTGTCCTGGCTGCGTTTGACCGAAATCAGCCGGTCAATGATTGTGCCGCGCTCGATCAGGAGTTGGTGCATCGCCTCATCGATACGGTCGATCTCCTTGCGCAGATCGGCCAGCGAGGGTGCTTCGGGTGGCTTCGCCATGGCGGCATTGATAGGTGGGGCGAGCCCCGAAATCAAAGAAAACGTTGACTGTAATCTGCTAGCTTGACACTAAACCGCTACCAATCGGGCCGCGATACGGGTGCCCGGGCCGGAGCGCATGGTTGATATGGGCGAAGCCAATCGGACCAGCACACAGGAGGCTGTCGAGTCACCGCGCGAAGCGGATCAGCCGCACGAGTCGCTGATGGCGTATTTTGGCGCCGATAATCCGCTAAAGCTCGATGCCGGCGTCGAACTAACCCCATTCCAGATTGCCTATAAGACCTACGGGACACTCAACGCTGCGCGCTCGAACGCGGTTCTCATTTGTCACGCGCTCACTGGCGACCAGCATGTGGCGAGCGTGCATCCGGTGACGAAGAAGTCTGGTTGGTGGGAGACGATGGTCGGCCCCGGCAGGCCGATCGACACCGAGCGGTATTTCGTGATCTGTCCGAATGTGGTTGGCGCCTGCATGGGTACAACTGGCCCATCGTCGACCGATCCGCAGACAGGCAAGCCCTGGGGCCTCGCCTTTCCGGTCATCACAATCCGCGACATGGTGCGCGCGCAGGCCATGCTGCTCGATCATCTCGGCATTGAGTCGCTCTTCGCGGTTGCAGGCGGATCAATGGGCGGCATGCAGGTGCTGCAATGGGCAGCGAGCTATCCGCAACGTGTGTTCTGCGCGTTGCCGATTGCGTGCGCGACGCGTCACTCGGCGCAAAACATCGCGTTCCACGAGGTCGGCCGACAGGCAATTATGGCTGATCCGGAATGGCGTGCCGGCCGTTATCTTCTGGAGGGTGCAAATCCGCGCCGCGGGCTCGCGGTTGCGCGCATGGGCGCGCATATTACCTATCTGTCCGATGCCGCCCTGCACCGGAAATTCGGCCGCAAATTTCAGGACCGGGCAAATCCCACGTTCTCTTTCGACGCAGATTTTGAGGTGGAATCCTATCTGCGCCACCAGGGGATTTCGTTCGTCGAGAGATTCGACGCCAATTCCTATCTTTATCTCACGCGCGCCATGGACTATTTCGATCTTGCCGCGGATTACGGCGGCGTGTTGGCCAGGGCCTTCAGCGGCACGCCCACCCGTTTCTGCGTGGTGTCCTTTACAAGCGATTGGCTATTCCCGACCTCGGAGTCGCGGGCGATCGTGCACGCGCTCAACGCGTCCAGTGCCCGGGTGTCGTTTGCCGAAATCGTCACCGACAAGGGCCATGATGCCTTCTTGCTCGATGAGCCTGAACTTTTTGCGATCGTACGCGGCTTCCTCGACGGCGCCGGCAAGGCGCGCGGCCTGAGCCCAAAGAGCTGAGCCATGAAAAGGCTGTCACCCGCCGATACCGACCTCGCTGCGGCCGATATTGCCCGCACGCCCGGTGGTGCCCGTGTCGACCTGGTTCTGGTCGCCCAGATGGTTGAGCGTGGCGCAAAAGTGCTCGACGTCGGATGCGGCGATGGCCAATTGCTGCGCCTCTTGAGCGAAAGCCGCGGCGTGGACGGCCGCGGTATAGAACTGTCCCGCGAGGGCGTTAACGAATGTGTCGCCAAGGGATTGGCCGTCATCCAGGGTGACGCCGATACGGACCTCGGCGACTACCCGGACGACGCCTTCGACTATGTCATCCTGTCGCAAACGCTGCAGGCAACGCGACACCCGCGCATTGTGCTTGAGCACATGCTCCGCATCGGAAGTCATGCGATTGTGTCGTTCCCGAACTTTGGTCACTGGCAGGTGCGGCTCCAGCTGCTGTTTGCAGGCCATATGCCGAGCACCGATATGCTGCCGTTCAGTTGGTACGACACGCCCAATATCCACCACTGCACCATCAAGGACTTCCGCCAGCTCTGTACGGAGATTGGGGTCAAGATGGAGAAGGCGGTGGCGCTGAATGCCTGGGGCTCACCGCTGCGGCTCAACGCACCCTGGTGGTTCTGGAACCTCTTTGGCGAGCAAGCCGTTTTTCTGCTTAGCCGGCGGGCCTGAGACCCGGCCTCTCATCGCTAAATTTTGTGGCGGGGAACTTCTGCACTGCAGCTTTAACTGTGGTGCAGGAGAGAACTTCTTTAGACGTATGTATAAATGGCCAGCAAAACAGTATAGATTTCCTCCCAGAAGTAATTGATAAAATAGAAAGCGTATAATTTCTTTGGCATGCGTATACTTTTCGAATAGCCGCTATGCGTTCCACGAAATGACCTTTCATTCATCACGAAATTGCCATATGCGAACGGCGTTTGGACGTCGCGGCCGGTCCTGATTCTATCTCTCCCGGCCGCATTTGCTTGTATAGCTAAGGGGACTACTCTCATGAAGATTAAATCAAGACGGGCGACTGTTCTGTTGTGTTCGGCGGCGGTTGCGCTTTTGGCAACCTCAGCTTTCGCAAGACCCGTCCACCACCATCATCGGCAACGTGCTGTACTGACCTCGCAAGCTGCGGCTCAGCCGCAGATGGCCGGGGCGGAAAGCGACGTGCGGTATTCATTGGCAACGGCCACCGCCGGCGAAACCGTCGTCCAGGGCCGCCGGCATAGCCGGCGATCGCTGGCTGACGCGCGGGCGCAGGCGCAATCGCATTCCAATTCAGCGTATGGCGGTGCGACGAGCAATTCGCTGGTCAGCGAAGCGCGCAAATACATCGGAACGAACCCCACCGGGCGAGGCAGCCTGTGGTGCGGCGCGTTCATGGATTTAGTGCTCAAGCGCACCGGCCATGCCGGCGGCGGCAATCTCGCCAGCGCCTATTCGCGCTACGGTACCCGCGTCTCCGGGCCGCAGGTTGGCGCCATCGCCGTGATGGGCCGGCGCGGCGGCGGCCATGTTGGCGTGGTCAGCGGGGTCGATCCGAACGGCAACCCCATCATCGTCTCCGGCAACCACAATCACACGGTTGCCGAGTCGGTCTATCCGGCCCGCCGTATCAGCGCCTACGTGTTGCCCGGCGGCTGATCGCAGTCACGATTTGCGAAACAACAACGCCCCGCTCCAGAGCGGGGCGTTTTTTATGGTGGTCCAGTCCTGACGGCATCGCCGACCGCAATGCCGCCTGGCGCTGTCACCTCGGCGTAGACACCACAGTCGGTGTGGTTGAAATTCTGCAGCAGCGTGTGCGGAATGCTCAGGTCGCGGATGCCGGTGTCGGGGTCAACATCGGTTGCGGCACAGCGCTGGATACGTTTGACGACCTTGAGTTGCGCACCTTCGCCGATGGTCAGGACATGGCCGAGAAGGCTGAATTCATGCCAGGCCGGCCAGCCGGCGACATACAAGTTGCCGCGAAAACGCAGCGGATTGACCGGCGCGCCTGCGGCCGCCTCGACAGCCGCAACAGAAGCCAGGTTGATGATCGAGACCACTTTTTTGGCCACATCGGAGAAACTGTGGTTGGCGCCAAAGAGAACTTTGGGTGGCCCGCGCAGCTCGTTCGGCATGAAGCGGCGGAAGAAGGCCTCGATTGCCAGCCTTCCGTCCTTGCTGCGCAGGTCGCCGCGGGCTGCCTGACGACCTTCCCAATCAATCGTCAGGATGTGACTGGCTGGGTCGAAGTCTGTGCGTAGTCCCGCGAGGCGCTCGTTCCGCATGAGCATCAGAAAGCGCTGCTTGGGGAAATAGGCTGGTGCCGCCGGGTCGAAACCGGACGGCCCATTTTCGATGGCGTAGAGCCGATCCGCTGGGACCGTCTGGCCGGTCGAGAGCTCGGTTTGCTCAAGCGCCTGCGGAGACAGGCCTTTGACCGGGTACCGGTAAATGGCGCGGATCGCAGCGGGGCCAGATGTCATTGTTTTTCGGCCACTTACAGCCGTCCCGGAAAGTATTTACGCTGACCTATATCAGGCAATCCGGCTCTTCAAACTGCGATTAAAGTCACCCACATAAGGCCTGAAGCGGGCCGCCAAAACGGGACCCGCCGTTTTCCGGCGCCGTCATGGGCCGAGGGAGTTGAGATAATGAATTTCGAGAAGTTCACCGACCGTGCGCGCGGGTTCGTGCAGTCCGCCCAATCGCTGGCCTTGCGCGAAGGCCACCAGCAATTTTCCACCGAACACCTGCTCAAGGTTCTGCTCGATGATCCCGAGGGCCTTGCGGCTGGGCTGATCGACCGCTCCGGCGGTCAATCCCGTCAGGCATTGCAGGCGGTGGAGGCATCGCTCGCCAAGCGGCCGAAGATCAGCGGTGGCGGCGCCGGCCAGATCTATCTCGATCCGGCGCTGGCGCGCGTTTTCGACGCCGCCGAAAAAGCCGGCGAGAAGGCCGGCGACAGTTTCGTTACTGTCGAACGGTTGCTGCTCGCACTGTCGCTGGAGAAGGACAGCGAAGCAGGAAAGATACTCGCGAAGGCGGGAGTCACGCCGCAGAATCTGAATGCGGCCATCAATGCGTTGCGCAAGGGCCGCACCGCCGATTCCGCCTCGGCCGAGAACGCTTATGACGCGCTGAAGAAATATGCTCGCGATCTCACGCAGGTGGCGCGCGACGGCAAGCTTGATCCCGTCATCGGCCGCGACGAGGAAATCCGCCGCACCATTCAGGTGCTGTCGCGCCGGACCAAGAACAACCCGGTCCTGATCGGCGAGCCGGGGGTCGGCAAGACCGCGATCGTCGAAGGTCTCGCGCTGCGCATCGTCAATGGTGATGTGCCCGAGAGCCTTCAGGACAAGCGCCTGCTCGCGCTCGATCTCGGCGCAATGATCGCGGGCGCTAAATATCGCGGCGAATTCGAAGAGCGGCTGAAGGCGGTGCTGCAGGAGGTCACATCCTCTGACGGCGGCATCATTCTTTTCATCGACGAGATGCATACGCTGGTGGGCGCCGGCAAGGCGGACGGTGCGATGGACGCTTCCAATCTGCTCAAGCCGGCGCTGGCGCGCGGCGAATTGCATTGTATCGGCGCAACGACGCTCGACGAATACAAGAAGCATGTCGAGAAAGATGCCGCGCTCGCCCGCCGCTTCCAGCCGGTCTATGTGTCCGAGCCAAGCGTGGAAGACACCATTTCAATTCTGCGCGGCTTGAAGGACAAATATGAGCAACACCATGGCGTGCGCATTTCCGATTCGGCAATCGTCGCCGCCGCCACGCTGTCGCATCGCTATATCGCCGATCGTTTCCTGCCGGACAAGGCGATCGATCTGATCGATGAGGCTGCGGCACGGCTGAAAATGCAGGTCGACTCAAAGCCGGAAGAGCTTGATTCGATCGACCGCGAAATCGTGCGCCTGAAAATCGAACAGGAAGCGCTGAAGAAAGAATCCGACCGTGGCTCCAAAGAGCGCCTCAAGCGTCTGGAAGGCGAATTGAAGGAGCTGGAAAAACGATCGGCCGATCTCACCGGCCGGTGGAAGGCCGAAAAGGAAAAGCTCTCCGACGCGCAGAAGCTCAAGACCGAGCTCGATCAGTTGCGCGCCGAACTCGCCAACGCGCAACGTCGCGGAGAATTCCAGCGCGCCGGCGAGCTGGCCTATGGCCAGATTCCGGAGCTGGAGAAAAAACTGAACGCGATCGAGGCCGCCGAAGCCAAGAGCGCGATGGTCGAGGAAACCGTCACCGCCGATCACGTGGCTCAGGTCGTGTCGCGGTGGACCGGAGTGCCCGTCGACAGGATGCTCGAGGGCGAGAAGGAAAAGCTTCTCCGCATGGAAGACGAGCTCGCCAGGCGCGTCATCGGCCAGCAGGAAGCGGTGCATGCGGTGTCGACCGCCGTACGCCGCGCGCGCGCCGGCTTGCAGGATCCGCACCGGCCGATCGGCTCGTTCATG
>DASXLC010000126.1:0-18609 GCA_036496445.1 Pseudolabrys sp.
GCAGAGTGCGCCGGTTTCGCCTCCGGCTGCCGGTCAGATTTCTTGGAGAGGTTTTGGCTTCTCTCTCCAGGCGGCTGGCGGGCCTCTTGTCCCGCTACCTACCGACCGACACACGGCCACAGGCACGTGCGAAATTGGGCATTACCGAAATAACATTTTTTTCGCGTTGTGCAAGAGAATTAGTTCGCCGAGTCAAAAACTTTCTTAACTTTTTCTTTCGGCGATCGAACGCCGAGCTCACTCGCGCGCGGTGAACGGTTCGATGCGGTGAGCGTTGCGGACGAACTGCGCCATGATGGCAATGCCGCAGAGCACGAACGCGCCGTCGAGGATGCGTTGCCCGATGCCGCCCAGGTCGAACAAGGTGGCGAGCGCCCAAGAGCCTGCGAAGGCAGCGCCGAACACCTCGGCGCCGATGAGGATGGCGGCACTGACGACGGTGACGACGTTAAGCCAGTTGATGCGGCGGTTTTGGGCCATGAGCGCTCCTTTGTGAGGCGCAATGTCCTCGAATCCGGTTGCGAGATCAAGTCCATAGGGCCGAGTCGCTTGCCGCGCTGTCACCTTCGATCTTGCTCGGCCGCGGCGTCGAAGTTGGCGCCAAAGGTTAATGCGAGGCGGCAGCCAGGCGATCGACGTTCGCTCGACCGCTGCTCGACGGCACCCGCGATCCGAATGTCTTTCCTCGGCCGGCGCGGCGTATCGTCGGCGGCCTTCTCGAGGCGGCGGCCGGCGAGATTGTGACAGAGATGAGGCGATGACTGACGTGTTGTCCCCACATTGTGCGGCCGAGAAGGCCCTCGCCAACTGACCCGGTCAGCGACTACATGAAGGGAATGAACAATCCGCCATCCGCCACCGAAGTCCAAAATCCGCTGCTTGCCACCAGGACCGGCGCCTTCGAGTTGCCTCCCTTCGCGGCGATCGAGCCAGGTCATTTCCGTCCCGCCTTTGACCGGGCGCTGGCTGCGCATCGCGCCGAGATCGATGTCATTGCCGCCAACCCGGCGGCACCGAGCTTCGACAATACAATTGCGGCGCTGGAGAAGAGCGGGCGTGAGCTTGAGAGCGTGGCCAATGTATTCTTCGTGCTGGCGGGCGCCGATACCTCGGATGAGATCGAGGCCATAGAACGCGACGTCTCACCGCTGATCGCCCGCCACAACAACGCCTTCTATCTCAATCGCACGCTCTACGCCCGGATCGCGGCTCTCTACGCAGAACGCGGGGCGCTGAACCTGAACGCCGAGCAGGCGCGGGTCCTGGAGCGCTACCACACCCGTTTTGTCCGTGCCGGCGCAGCGCTGGAAAAGCCTGCGCAGGAGCGCCTCGCCGCCATTAACGAGCGGCTGGCAAGTCTCGGGACCCAGTTCGGCCAGAACGTGCTCGCCGACGAGAAGTCCTTCGTGATGTTGCTGGACGAGGGCGATCTCGCCGGCCTGCCCGACTTCGCCCGCGCGGCGGCCAGCGCCGCCGCGGAGGAGCGTGGTGAACCAGGCAAATATGCGATCACCCTGGCGCGTTCTTCGATCGAAACCTTCCTGCAGTTCTCATCGCGTCGCGACCTTCGCGAAAGGGCATTCCAGGCATGGATCAGGCGTGGCGAAAACGGCGGGGCAACCGACAATCGCGCGCTGATCGCCGAAATGGTTGCCCTGCGCGCCGAGCGGGCCAGGCTGCTGGGCTTTGCAAGCTTCGCCGACTACCGGCTCGATGATCAGATGGCCAAAACTCCTGCGGCGGCGCGTAGGCTTCTCGACGAGGTCTGGGGCAGGGCGCGCGCAAAGGCCGCCGGCGAGCGGGACGCCTTGCAGGCATTGATTGCGAAGGAGGGCGGCAATTTCGCCCTCGCGCCACACGACTGGCGCTACTATACGGAGAAGCTTCGCAAGGCGAAGTTTGATTTGGACGAAGCCGAGATCAAGCCGTATTTTCAGCTCGACAAAATGATCGAGGCGGCTTTCGAAGCCGCGCGCCGGTTGTTCGGGCTCAACTTCGCTCCGGTTGCCGCGCCGCTCTATCACCCGGACGCACGCGCATGGGAAGTGACCGATGCGCAAGGGCGCCACATCGCGCTGTTCATCGGCGACTATTTTGCACGGAGTTCCAAGCACAGCGGCGCCTGGATGACGGCATTGCGCGACCAGGAGAAGCTCTCGGGGGACATCCGTCCGATCGTCCTCAATGTCTGCAACTTCTCCAAGCCGGCGGCGGGCGAACCTGCGCTGCTCTCCTTCGATGACGCACGCACGTTGTTCCATGAATTCGGCCATGCCCTGCACGGGATGCTGTCCAACGTGACGTATCCATTGCTCGCCGGAACCGCGGTTCCGAGCGACTTCGTCGAGTTGCCCTCGCAGCTTTACGAACATTGGCTGGAGGTGCCGCAGATCCTCGAGGGGTACGCGCGGCACGCGCGCACAGGACAGCCGATGCCGAAGGCGCTGCTCGACCGGCTGCTGGCGACGCGCACATTCAATCAGGGCTTTGCGACCGTGGAGTACACCGCTTGCGCGCTCGTCGACCTCGATCTGCATTCGCTGGCTGATTCTGGCGGTCTCGACGTCACCGAATACGAACGTAAGGACCTTGAGCGCATCGCCATGCCGCCGGAGATCGTGATGCGCCACCGCCTGCCGCATTTTCAGCATTTGTTCTCGGGCGGGGGATATGCGGCCGGCTACTATTCTTACATATGGTCGGAAGTGCTTGATGCCGATGCCTTCGCGGCCTTTGAGGAGACCGGCGACGCCTTCGATCCGGCGACTGCCAAACGGCTGCGGGACTATGTTTATAGTGCCGGGAATCTGCGTGATCCGGGAGCAGCCTACGAAGCGTTTCGTGGGCGGCTCCCGACCGTCGATGCGCTCTTGAAGAAACGGGGGCTTACAGAGGTGGGGGCGGGAACTGAATGAACCTGCATAGCGCGGGCCATCGCCGCGGCGTGGTTTGCGCGCCGCACGCGGCTGCCGTCGAGGACGGCCGCGCGATTCTCGCCGAAGGGGGCAACGCCATCGAGGCGATGCTCGCCATGGCAGCCAGCATCGCGGCGGTCTATCCGCACATGAATCACATCGGCGGCGACGGCTTCTGGCTGATCCGCGAGCCGTCGGGACGCGTGCGTGCGCTGATGGGAGCAGGACGCGCGGGCGCCAGGGCGACGCCGCGGTTCTATCGCGATGCCGGGTATGACGAGATTCCGGCGCGCGGCCCACTCGCAGCGCTCACGGTACCGGGCGCGATCGCCGCCTGGATGCTCGCTTCCGATGCTGCGAAGGGACAAAGCGGAAAGCTGCCGCTTGACGTTCTGCTGACGTCGGCGATCAAGCACGCTCGCGAGGGCTACGTCGTCACCCGGAGCCAGGCGCGACTCACGGCAGAGAAGCTGCCCGAAATGGCCAAGGCAACCGGATTCAAGGAAGCATTCCTCCTCAAGGACAAAGTGCCCGATGTCGGTGCGGTGCTCAAACAAAACGCGTTTGCCGCAACGCTCGAGCACCTTGCGCGCGCGGGGCTGGACGATTTCTACCGTGGCGACATCGGGCGCGAAATTTCCGCCGACCTCGAACGCATCGGCAGCCCTGTCACGCGAGGCGATCTGGAAAGCTTCCGGGCGATCGTCGATGAGCCGCTCAGTGTTGCGACGCGGGCCGGCACCATCTACAACTCGCCGCCGCCGACGCAGGGGCTCGCTTCTGTCATTATCCTCGCATTGTTCGATCGCCTGCGCGTCGCACAGGCGGAAAGTTTCGAACACGTCCACGGCATTGTCGAAGCGACCAAGCGCGCTTTTCGCGTGCGCGACCGGGTCGTCACCGATCCGGACAAGATCACTGCCGATCTCAATCAATATCTGTCGCCGGCCTTCCTCGACGCCGACGCGGCCAGGATCGACGCATGTAAGGCGGCGCGCTGGCCAGCGCCCAAGGGCGAAGGCGATACGATATGGATGGGCGCGGCGGACGCGAGCGGGCTCGTCGTCTCGTACATCCAGTCGCTTTACTGGGAATTCGGCTCCGGCTGCGTGCTGCCGGCGACCGGCATCGTGATGCAGAATCGCGGCGCCAGTTTTTCATTAGACCCGAAGGCGCTCAATACGCTTGAGCCCGGACGTCGGCCATTCCACACGCTCAATCCGGCGCTTGCCGTTCTTAGGGACGGCCGCATCATTGCCTATGGCACCATGGGCGGTGACGGCCAGCCGCAAAGCCAGGCGGCTGTCTTCACCCGCCACGTGACGTTCGGCCAGCCGCTCGACAAGGCGCTTGACGCCCCGCGCTGGTTGCTCGGGCGCACCTGGGGATCGGCCCATACAAACCTGCGGATGGAATCCCGTTTCGATGGCAATTTGATTGATCGCCTGATGTCCGCCGGCCACGACATCGCCGTCCTCGACGAAGCTTATTCCGACACGATGGGCCACTCCGGCGCAGTGGTGCTGCACCCTGATGGCAGCCTGGAAGGCGGTCACGACCCGCGCGCCGATGGCGGCGCCGCGGGCGTCTGATCCTCGCCATTTACGCTAAAGCTATGTGCAACACAGTTACACGTCACTTTTGCGCCGCACTCCATGTTATGGTGCTCGCATGCTTCGCATTCTCCTCGCCGCATTCGTTGCGCTCGCTGTGGCCGCTCCGGCCTGGGCGCATCCGCACGTCTGGGTGACGATGCGCACCGAACTCGTTTATGCGCCCGACGGCAAGATTACCGGCATTCGTCACGCCTGGTCGTTCGACGACATGTTCTCCACCTTCGCGACACAGGGGCTGGAGAGCAAGGAGAAGGGCAAGTTCACGCGCGAAGAATTGGCGCCGCTTGCCAAAGTCAATGTCGATTCGCTCAAGGAGTTCGACTATTTCACCTACGCGACCGCCGATGGAAAGAAAGCGGAGCTCGCCGAACCCGCACCCGGCTATTGGCTCGATTATGCGGGCGAGGTTCTTACGCTCAATTTCACGTTGCCTTTCAAGAAGCCGGTGAGCGCGAAGGAGCTCAAGGTTGAAATCTACGACCCAACCATTTTCGTGGATTTCTCGTTCGCGAAGGAGAAACCGGCGCAGATTGTTGGCGCGCCGAAATGCAAGCTGGATGTGGTGCTGCCACGCGAAATGACTTTTGCCGAAGGCAAGAAGTTGAGTGAGATTCCCGCCGACCAGCCGAACACGACGATGGCCTGGGGGGCGCAGTTCGCGAGCAGGTTGCTGGTTCATTGTCCTTGAGACGGTTGCGTCGTAAGGCTGCGCGGGGCGGCGTGCGTGCACAGGATTTTCTGTCATGATCGTGTCTGGCCGGCGCTCGGCTTTGGCGCAATGTGCGGTCCTCGTCATCGGCCTTCTTCTCTTCTGCGCTATTCTCGACACGGCGCTGGCGCAGCCGTTCGGGGTGGCGCGCGGCGCAGCGCAGCCCGAGGTTGGCGGGTTTGCCGGCTGGATCCTGCAGAAGCAGGCAGAATTCTACCGCATGCTGTCGGGGTTGATCCGCGCCGCCAAGGCGGATGGCAGTGCCGCCTATACGCTGCTCGGTATTTCATTCCTGTACGGCATCTTCCACGCTGCCGGTCCCGGCCATGGCAAGGCGGTCATCTCGTCCTATCTGGTCGCCAATGATGAGACATGGCGGCGCGGCGTTGTGCTGTCGTTTGCGTCCGCGATCCTTCAGGCATTCACCGCCATCGCCATTGTCGGCATTGCTGCAGCCATGCTGGGCGCCACAGCCAAAGCGATGGGTGACACAGTCCGCGTTATCGAGATCGTCAGTTATGCCTTGATCGTGCTGATTGGCTTGCGCTTGCTATGGGTAAAGGGCCGCGCCTTCTTGCGGCTGCTGCGTGGTAGTGCGGATGCTGGCCCCTCGCATGATCACGCTCATGATCATCATCACGGGCACAATCACGATCATCATCACCATGGGCACGCGCATGCTCATGACCATCATCACCACGGGGATGAAGCTTCAGCCTGGGGCCACGCCCATGCTCCGGAACCGCAGGAGCTGACTGGTCGTCACTGGTTCAGGCGCGGGCTAGCCGCAATTGTCGCGGTCGGCCTGCGGCCATGTTCGGGCGCGATCATCGTGCTGGTGTTTGCGCTCGCGCAGGGACTGTTCTGGATCGGCGTGGCGTCGACCTTTCTCATGGGCATTGGTACCGCAATTACAGTTGCCGCTATCGCCACGCTTGCGGTCGGCGCGCGCGGGCTTGCGGGCCGGCTGGCGAAGGCGAAGCCGGGAGCAGGCATGATTCTCATCCGCGGACTGGAAACCGCGGCGGCGCTGGTCATCGTGTTATTCGGTACCGCCTTGCTCACAGGTTACATGGTGAGCGAGCGGTTGATGGGCGTGTGATCCTGTCATGTGATCCTGTCATGGCGCCGGGACAAGCCCGGCGATGACAATCAGGAAAAATCCTCTTCCCGCAGCTCAATCGGCTCACCATGCGGCGTACGATCACACGCACGATCCCACGCATCGCGGTAACGGTGGAGAGTATCTTGCGTCGTCACACCCTTTTCCGCGACCAGCTTCTCGAGTGTGTTGAGCCAGTGCGAATAGTATGTCTCCCCGGTGTCGGGGTCGCCGGCGGCCTGCGCGCGTTTGATCTCTGCCGCGAGCGCTGATGCCCATTCCGCCCATGTGAAGACGCCGCGTTCATGCAATGCCAGGGTCATTGCAAAGGCTTGCGCTTCCCACGGCTCGCGGAACACCGGACCATCCTCATCGCGGGGCACGCCGGGCACGGCGATCGCGGCACGCATCGCCGCTTGTGGGTCCATGCCCATTTCAGGCCGACTCCAGATAGGGTTCCCAGGCGTCGATCGAGACTTTCACCGTCGGATCGCCATTGGCGCCCCAAAGCTCACGCCCATCGAAGCGCACCGTATAGAGCCATTGCGGATCTTCGCCGGCACCGGTTGCGTTGCTGTCGGGAAAAACATGGCAACCGACCACGCGTTCGATGGTGCCGACATGGCCGCGCACGTAGCGCGGCAGCCGCGTGTGGGTGAGGGGATTGATGTTCTTTGCGCGTACCTTGTCGCCGGGTTTGAAGATCGCCGCCGTGTTTGTATCGCGCTCGGTCGGACCGCCGCGGTGAAGCGTTTTCGCCACGTCGCCCGGCGACAGGATACGCTTGACCGGCTTCGGGGTGTGCAGGGAATGCCCGGCATCGATTTCGTCTTCCGAGACCAGCCCGCGCTCCTTGATCATGTGTTCGAGCGCCGCGAACCAGATCTGGTAATAGCTCATCGACAGGTATTCAGCGGGCGGCCGGTTCTCGCGCGCGAAACGTCCCATGTCGATGTTCCAGCCGCCGGGCATGCCCATGGCGAGCGTGAGCGCGAAGGCGCGCTTCTCCCATTCTGCATGGAACACCGGTTCGTTCGGCTCGGGCTTGACGGGGCCATGACCGTGGGTGCCGCCGAGGTCTTGCGCGCCGTTCACTTTGCGAGGTCCTTTGGCGTTTTAGGCAGGCCGGTGCCTATCATGGAGTCGCGTGTGACGAGGTCGGCGAGTTTTTCCTCGCTCCAGCCATCCGTGCCGGCTGGCCGCATCGGCACGACGAGATAACGAATTTCGGCCGTGGAATCCCAGATGCGGATTTCGGTATCCTTCGGCAACGTCACGCCGAAATCGGCGAGTACGCTGCGCGGGTCGGCGACCGCGCGCGAGCGGTAGGGCGCCGACTTGTACCAGACCGGCGGCAGACCGAGCACCGGCCACGGGTAACAGGAGCAGAGCGTGCACACGACAATGTTGTGCCGCTTTGGCGTATTTTCGAGCGCCACGATGTGCTCGCCCTGCCGCCCCGCATAACCGACCTCGGCGATGGCAGGCGTCGCGTCCTTCAGGAGCCGGGCCCGATAAGCGGGATCGGCCCATGCGCGGGCCACCACGAGCGCCCCGTTGCGTGGCCCGACCTTCTTCTCATAGGTCTCGATCAGCACGTCGAGCGCGGCCGGATCGACATAGCCCTTCTCGGTGAGCACAGTTTCAAGCGCGCGCACGCGCAACTGCGTCTCCGAGAGCTCGGAATGATCGTGGTCATGGTGATGGTGGTCGTCGTGATTGTGCCCGGACATGGGCCCACTATAAGCAAAAGGCCCGCCTTTGTGCCATCATCGGCGCCATGACTTTTATGCATACGACCAGGCTCGCCGACCGCATGGACCGCCTGAATGCGGCGATCGGCCATGGCGTGGCGTGGCTGGCACTCGCGGTCGTGCTCCTTCAGTTCGCGCTGGTGGTCGCGCGCTACCTGTTTGGCCTCGGCTCGGTCTGGCTCAGCGAAACCGTGGTCTATGCCCACGCGACGCTGTTCATGCTGGCGGCGGCGTGGACGCTGCAGGCCGGGGGCCACGTGCGCGTGGACATTTTCTATGCGGATGCTTCCGCACGCGCCAAGGCACTGGTGGACCTCATCGGAGCATTGCTGTTGCTGCTGCCATTCATGCTGGTCCTGCTATGCCTGTCGGCGCCCTACGCGATGCGCTCGTGGGCGATTCTTGAACATTCGCAGGAGACGAGTGGCCTGCCGATTGTCTTCTTGCTCAAGACGCTCATCCCGCTTTTTGCAATTCTGATGGCGCTGCAAGGCATCGCGCAGGCAATCCACGCTGCAACAGCGCTGTCGAGGACGCGCTGATGCTGCTCGCGGAGACGCTTGCGATCCTGATGGTCGTTGCGGTCGTTGCTACGTTGATGGCCGGTTATCCCGTCGCGCTGACGCTGGCCGGTGTTTCACTGATTTTCGCGATCGCCGGGCAGATGCTCGGTGTCATGAGCTTTGCGATCCTGGGCGCGCTGCCGCAGCGCATCTTCGGCGTTATGACGAACGAAGTTCTGCTGGCAATCCCACTGTTTATCTTTATGGGCGTCATGCTGGAGCGCTCGCGCATCGCCGAGGATCTGCTTGAGACCATGGGCCGCCTGTTTGGCACGCTGCGCGGGGGGCTTGGCATCTCGGCGGTGATTGTCGGCACGCTGCTCGCGGCCGCCAAGGGCGTGGTTGGCGCTACCACGGTGACCATGGGCCTAATCATGCTGCCCGCGATGCTGCGCTTCGGCTACGACCCGCGGCTGGCGGCCGGCACCGTCGCTGCCACGGCGACGCTGGCGCAGATATTTCCGCCGGCCACGGTCCTGGTACTGCTCGGCGACCAGCTTGGAAACTCGTACCAAGCCGCGCAGCTCTCGAAGGGTATTTTCGCGCCACGCTCGCTCACGGTCAGCGACCTGTTCGCGGGCGCACTGGTGCCAGGCTTTACGCTCGTCGCACTTTATCTTCTATTTTTGATCGTGGTTGCGATCGTCTGGCCGAAGACGTCGCCCGCGCTGCCAGCCGACCCGAAAGCATCACGCGGTCTTGCGCTCATTCGTCGCCTCGCCGAAGTGCTTGTCGCGCCGCTTCTTCTGATTGCCGCCGTGCTCGGCTCGATCCTTGGCGGCATCGCGACGCCGACGGAAGCGGCATCGATCGGCGCGGTCGGCGCGATCGTTTTGGCCGTGCGCAAGGCACCGGTCATTCCGCTGCTGCAGCCGGTCTGCGAAAAGACCGCACAAATCGTCAGCATGATTTTTCTGATCCTGATCGGTGCCACGATGTTCAGCCTGGTGTTCCGCGCGCTTGGCGGCGACGAGATGGTGCACCGTGCCCTGTCGAACCTTCCGGGCGGAACCACCGGTGCGGTGCTCGCCGTGATGGTGGCGATGTTCCTGCTCGGCTTCGTGATGGATGCCTTCGAGATCATCTTTGTGGTGGTGCCGATCGTCGCGCCCACGTTGTTGGCCATGCCCGGAGTCGATCCGGTCTGGCTGGGGATCCTGATGGCGGTGAATTTGCAGACGTCCTACATGCATCCGCCGCTCGGGCCGACCCTGTTCTTCTTGCGCGGTGTCGCACCGCCGCAGATCACCACGCGGCATATCTACGTCGGCATCATTCCGTTCGTGCTGATCCAGCTGTTGGCGCTTGTCGTACTATGGTTCGTGCCAGGCCTCGCGACGGCTTTGCCGCACGCACTCTATAGTCACTAAGGCCACAGCTTTTCGACCACGATCCAGACCCATACGGCACCTGCCGCCAGCAATGACAGGCCGACAGCCGCCGAGCCCATATCCTTGACGCGTTTGATCGCCGGATCATTTTTGAGAGTGACCCGATCGCTCAGCTTCTCGATTGCGGTGTTCAAGAGTTCGACGATCATGAGGAAAACGATTACGCCGATCAGCGCAAAGCGCTCGCCCGCATCGGCCGTCAGGAAAAATGCGAGAGGAACGCCGACCACCAGGAGAGCCACCTCCTGCCGGAATGCCTCTTCCGACTGGGTCACCGCGATCAGGCCGTTCCAGCTGTTGATCGTCGCCTGCCAAAGCCTTTTCACGTCATCCATCCGAGCCGGCGCGGGTCCAGGGACAAAATAGGCGGCCCGAGATTCATAGTCTATTCATGTGCTTGGCTCGCATGTGTATAAGGTTACTGAATGAAGGCCGCCGAGATATTCAGCCTGAAGGGCCGCGTGGCGCTGGTGACCGGCGCGTCGAGCGGCCTTGGCGTGCAATTTGCGAAGGCGCTTGCCGATAACGGCGCAGTGGTTGTCCTGGTGGCGCGGCGGGCGGACCGCCTCAAGGCGCTGAAAGACGAGATCGAAGGGAAGGGCGGGAAAGCGCTTGCCATCGAGGCTGACGTCACGGACCAGGCGGCCGTGGCGCGCGCTTTCGATGCCGCAGAAAAGGCGTTCGGCGCCGTGACGATCCTCGTCAATAATGCCGGCATAGCGCATGGTGGCCGTGCGGTTGAAATGTCGGCCGAGGAATGGCGCAAGGTCCTCTCCACCAATCTCGACGCCGTCTTCTTTTGGGCCCAGGAGGGGGCGCGGCGCATGTTGGCAGCGAAGAAGCAGGGCGCAATCGTCAATATCGCATCCGTGCTCGGACTTGCCGTCGCCAAAGGCGCCGTCGCTTATGCTGCGGCCAAGGCCGGCGTGGTGCAGGTCACCAAGGCACTGGCGGTCGAACTCGCGTTCAAGGGCGTGCGTGTCAACGCTATCGCGCCCGGCTGGTTCGTTACCGAAATGAACGACGACTATCTGATGAGCAAAGCCGGTGAGGCGATCAAGCGCGAGATCCCGATGGGCCGCTTCGGCAATCCAGGCGATCTCGACGGGGCGCTGCTGCTGCTGGTGTCAAATGCAGGCAGCTACATCACCGGCGCCACCATTGTTGTCGACGGCGGGCAAGTCGTGCAGATCAAGGGCTAGGGGAACGACGCATGGATTTCACGCTTGCGCCCGAGATCGAGGATCTTCGTTTGCGCGTCCGTGCTTTTGTCGAAGAGCACGTATTACCGCTGGAGTCCGATCCGGAGAATTTCTCCGAGCACGAGAACATTCCCGAGCCTCGCCTTGTCAAAGTGCGCGAGAAGGCAAAGAAAGCCGGCCTGTGGGCGCCACAGTCGCCAAAGGACTACGGCGGCATGGACCTGCCCATCGTCGCATGGGCGGCAATCTACGAGGAAGCCGCGCGTTCGATCTTTGGTCCGCTTGTCTTCAATTGCATGGCGCCCGACGACGGCAACATGAATCTGCTGAAGCTGGTTGGCACCCGCGAGCAAAAGGAAAAATGGCTCAAGCCCATCGTCGAGGGCAAGGTACGCTCGACCTTCACCATGACCGAGCCGGCGCCGGGCGGTGGCTCCGACCCGTCGATGATCCGCACGCGCGCCGAGAAAAAAGGCGACCGTTATGTCGTCAGGGGGCACAAATGGTTTGCGACCGGCGCCGAGGGCGCCGCGCACTTCATCCTGGTTGCCCGCACCAGCGACGACAAACGGCGCGGCCTGACCGCGTTCCTGTTTCACAAGGACCAGCCGGGCTGGCGCATCCTGCGGCGTATTCCCATCATGGGGCCGCACGAGCACGGCGGCCATTGTGAACTCGAATTCGACGGACTGGAGATTCCGGCAGAAAATATTTTGCTGAAAGAAGGCGACGGGCTCAAAATTACGCAAATCCGGCTTGGCCCGGCGCGGCTGACGCACTGCATGCGCTGGCTCGGCTTCTCCAAGCGCTGCATGGAGATCGCGCAGGCCTACGTTGCGGACCGCGAGGGGTTTGGCGTCAAGCTTGGTGATCGTGAAAGCGTACAGATCAAGCTTGGCGAGGTGGCGCAGCAAATCCAGATCGGCCGGCTGCTCACAATGCACGCGGCCTGGATGCTCGATCAGGGCGGACGCGCGCGCAAGGAAGTATCGATGGCCAAAGTGCAGGTTGCAGACACGCTGCACAAGGCTGCCGACGTGGCGATCCAGCTGCAGGGCGCGCGCGGCTTCTCGCAGGATTCAATCGCGCAATGGATTTATCGCTCTGCGCGCTCGGCCCGCCTGGTGGATGGCGCCTCCGAGGTGCACATGATGGTGCTTGCGCGCTTCATGAAGGAAGAGGGGCGGGACTTCTGGAAATGGGGCCCGGGCGAGGGCGGACGCAACGAACGGTAAACTTACGCGGGCTACATGACCGCTCCGATTTGCCATGGGACGAATTCAAGCTCGCCGTAGCCCAGCTCTTCAGATTTTGTGTGGGTTCCGGATGCAACCTGCAACACCTTTTCGAAGATTTCCTGTCCCTTTGCCTCGATAGATGTTCCATCCAGGACGTCGCCGCAGTTGATATCCATATCGTCGGTCATGCGCCGGTACATCTCGGTATTGGTGGCAAGCTTGATCGAAGGCGTCGGTTTGCAACCGAACGCAGAGCCGCGACCAGTGGTAAAGCACATGACATTGCAGCCGCCGGCAACCTGGCCAGTCGCGCCAACGGGGTCGTAGCCGGGGGTGTCCATGAATACGAACCCTTTTTCCTTTACCGGTTCGGCGTATTCGTAAACCGCACGCAATGTGGTGGTGCCGCCTTTGGCTGCGGCGCCCAATGATTTTTCCAGGATAGTTGTGAGTCCACCCGCTTTGTTGCCCGGCGCGGGATTGTTATTCATCTCGCCGCCGTTGCGCTTTGTATAGTCCTCCCACCACCGAATGCGCGCGACGAGCTTTTCGCCCACAGTGCGATTGATTGCGCGCCGTGTGAGTAAATGCTCCGCGCCGTAGATTTCCGGCGTTTCTGCGAGCACTGCTGTTCCGCCATTTTTGACCAAAAGATCGGCGGCGGACCCCAATGCAGGGTTTGCAGTAATTCCGGAATAACCGTCGGACCCCCCGCACTGAAGCGCCAGCACAATCTCGGAGGCCGGCCGCGTTTCGCGCCTGGCGCGGCCAGCGACCGGCAGCATCGCTTTGATGCGCTGGAGGCCCTGATCGACGGTTTTTTTGGTTCCACCCGTTGCTTGAATCGTCATGGTTTGAAAGTGATCGCCCTCAACCATTCCGTATTCGTCCTTCATGCGATCGATTTGAAAGACTTCACAACCCAGGCCAACCATCAACGCGGCGCCGAGGTTGGGATGGGTCGCGTAACCCCATTGCGTCCGCCGCAACAGATCCCAGCCTTCTCCGTAGGCCGCCATACCGCATCCGCTGCCATGAACAAACGCAACCGCGCCATCGATTTCCGGATGGTCGTCGAGAATTCCGGATCGATTGACTTCTTCGGCAATGAATTTTGCGACCGACGCCGAGCAATTCACCGACGTCAGAATGCCGATGTAGTTCCGTGTGCCGGTTTTTCCATTGGGCCGGACATAGCCTTCGAATGTCGCACGGAGCTCCGGCGGGAGAATCTCGTCGTTTTTTGCGCCCTCGGCAAATTTGTAGTCGCGGGCGAAATCGCGAAGTGCCACGTTTTGCTCATGCACCCAATCGCCAGGAGAGATCGGTTTTGATGCGAATCCGATCGTTTGGCCGTATTTCCGTATCGGCTCGCCTTCGCGAATGGCCATTATTGCCATCTTGTGGCCGCGCGGCACCCGCTCGCGCGCGGCAACGCCTGCGACAGCGGCACCGGCCGTAATCTGATCGACCGCGACAACGACATTGTCTTCAGGCGATAACCGGATCGTCCTTGGTGTGTTCATACGAGCGACCGCGCGGGGTAATGAGTCCTGTTGCGTGAAGTTGACTGCATAGTAACATCCTGGCGAACGGGCGATGCTAAATAATCGCCACATGGGAGGGAAGTATGCCGAATTGGCCGCGCCAGTTGGTGCACGGTTTCGCGCTTGTTGCCGCAGTCGTCCTTATGGCCGGCCCGGCCGGCGCCCAGACCAAGCTCAAGTGGGCGCATGTGTATGAGGTCGCCGAGCCCTATCACACGCAGGCGCTATGGGCGGCCGAAGAGATCAAGAAGCGCACCGGCGGCCGCTATGAGATCGGCGTATTCCCCGCCTCCCAACTTGGCAATGAAAATCAGATCAATGAAGGGCTGGGGCTCGGCACCGTCGATATCATCTATACCGGCGCATCATTTGCCGGCTCAATCCACAAGCCGCTCTCGATCACCGGCGCGCCGTTCATCCTGCGCGACTTCGACCACTGGAAGGCTTACCGCGACAGCAAGCTCTTCCGCGACATCGCCAAAGGATATGAGGACAAGACCAAGCACAAGGTGGTCGCGATCCTCTATTACGGCCAGCGCCACGTCACAGCCAACAAAGAAATAAAGAAGCCCGAGGATATGAAGGGCATGAAGCTGCGCGTTCCGCCGGCGCCGTTGTTCCTGATGTTCACTAAATCGGTCGGGGCCAATGCCACGCCGATCGCCTTTGCAGAGGTCTACCTCGCCTTGCAACAGGGCACTGTGGACGGCCAGGAAAACCCGCTGCCGACAATCATGGCGAAAAAGTTCTACGAGGTGCAGTCGCACATCATGCTCACCGGCCATATCACCGAATCCCTGGTCACGATTGTCGGCAGCCACGTCTGGTCGAAGCTCTCGGATGTCGACAAGAAGGTGTTCGAAGAAGTGCTGATGCAGGCCAGCGCGAATTCGACCGACCAGATCCGCGCCTCAGAGCTCAAGCTCGCCGACGAATTCCGCAAGCTCGGCAAGACCGTGGTGGAAGTCGACCGCGAGGCATTCCGCAAGGCAGCTGTTCCGCTTCATATGGACGCCAGCGCGGGCGCCGGCTGGTCGCAGGCCGAATACGACGCGTTGCAGGCGTTGAAATAAAGGAACCAGTGCAAGTCACGTCATGCCGTGCTCAGGTGCGGCGTGACGGGTGCGATTTGCCGGCGGGGGGTCATGAGTAAAAAGAAGACGCTCAAGGGCGAGAAGCGCCTCATTCAGGCCGAAGACGCCGAGGTCGTCATTGAACACTACCCGGAGGATTGGTTTGCGTTCGTGATCTTCTGGTCGCTCGCCTTCATTGTCTTCCTTCAGTTCTTCACGCGCTATGTGCTCAATGACAGCCTGTCCTGGACCGAGGAGATCGCCCGCTACGGTTTGATGTGGGTCGTGTTCATCGGCGGTGCGATGGTGACACGGCGCAATACGCACATTGCCGTCGAGTTGCTCTCGAATGTCATGAAGCCCGGGCCGCTGCGTGCGAGCCTGCTGGCCTTCGTTGATTTCGTCAAACTTGCTTTTCTCGGTCTGCTCGCGTTCGTGTCGTGGACGATCACCGAACGCATGCACCAGCAGCGCATGACCGTGTTCGACTTGCCGATGAGCTATGTCTACGCCGGCGTTGCATTCGGATGTTTCCTGATGCTCCTCCGCCAAGGTCAAAATGTCTGGCGCAACGCCCGGAGGGGCTGGAGTCGGCCGGACGACCGGACGCATCAGATCGCGCCAGACTAAGGGCAGGACAATCCGATGATCATTATGGCGTTTTTGTTCATCGCGGTGCTGCTCGTGGGCGTGCCGGTGTTCATCGCGCTTGCGGGATCGTCCTTCGTCTACACGCATTTCATCGCTGAACTGCCGGATTTCGTCATATTGCATCGAATGGCGGGGGGCATCGATTCATTTCCGCTGCTGGCCGTGCCGTTCTTTATTCTTGCAGGCAATCTGATGAATTCGGCCGGCATCACGAACCGCATTTATGATTTCGCAGTTGCGCTTGCGGGCTGGACACGCGGCGGACTGGCGCACGTCAACATCATCGGTTCGGTGATTTTCGCCGGCATGTCCGGGACGGCGATCGCGGACGCGGCGGGCCTTGGAACGATCGAGATCAAGGCGATGCAGGACCACGGTTATGACACCGAATTCTCGGTCGGCGTTACGGCAGCCTCGTCAACGCTCGGTCCGATCATCCCGCCGTCCCTCCCTTTCGTGATCTACGGAATGATGGGAAATGTCTCGATCGGTGCGCTGTTTCTCGGCGGTGTCATACCCGGCTTTGTGATGACTGCTTTCATGATGGGCTATGTCTATTATTGCGCGCGACGCTATGGGATGGGGCGCGACCAGGCATTCCGCTGGCGCACGCTCGGCACCACTTTCCTGGCGGCATTCCCGGCTCTGCTAACGCCGGCCATCATCGTCGGCGGCATGACGTTCGGATGGTTCACGCCGACGGAGGCGGCGATCGCCGCCTGTGCCTGGGCGATGGTGCTCGGCATATTTCTCTACCGCACGCTGTCACCAAAGCAGTTTTACAAGGTCTCGATGGACACGATCGAAACCACGGCCGGCGTCTTGTTGATTGTCGGCGCTGCTTCGCTGTTTGGTTGGGTGCTCACGACGACCCGCGTGACCGAATACACCACCGAGGCACTGCTGGCCCTGACGAACAATCGTTATGTCATTTTGTTGCTTACGAACGTTTTGCTGCTGGTCGTCGGCTGCTTCCTGGAGCCGATAGCGTCGATCAGCATTTTGGTGCCGGTTCTGATGCCGGTCATTGTCAAGGTTGGCATCGACCCGGTGCACTTCGGCGTCATGATGACGCTCAACCTCATGATCGGGTTGTTGCATCCGCCGCTCGGCATGGTGCTTTTCGTGCTGTCCAGAATCGCCAAATTGTCGATTGAACGAACGACCATCGCGATTCTGCCCTGGCTCATACCTTTATTGTTGTCGTTGATTGCCATCACGATGATCCCGGAGCTGACGCTGTGGCTGCCGCGGGTCCTCGGTATGATCAAATGAGGCCTGGGTACGTCTGGCGCTAGGCGGTTGCCTTGCGCAAGGCGGCGACTTCATCGCGTGCGGATTTCATCAGATATTGAACATCGGACGCGGTGATCACGAAGCGCGCGCCAAGTTTGACCAGCTCCGCCACGTGTTCGACGTCGCTGCGGATCCCGCCGACGCCCAGGTGCTTGCCATTCATCTCGCAGGCTTTTGCCGTTACCTCATAAGCCGCCCGCAACTTCGGGCTTTTCAGATCACCGGGAATGCCCATGGCGGTGCAAAGATCGTTGGAGCCGATCAGCAGAACGTCGATGCCGGGTACCGCGGCAATGGCGGCGGCATTCGCTATGCCTTCCGGCGTTTCCAGCATCGGAATGAGCAGTGTCGCCGCATTGCCTTGCTTGTTGACCTCACCGAGTGGCGTCGGCCGATAGCCCTGCAATGCGCCGGCACCCGCGACCGAGCGCTCTCCCAGGGGCGGGAAACGGCAGGCGCGCACGAACGCTTCAGCCTCGGCGCGCGTGCTCACATTCGGGCAGGTGATGCCGAGCGCGCCCATGTCGAGCAGGCGCGTGGCATCCTCGAAGTGATGTCCGGCAATGCGTACCAGCGGTGTGACGCCGATGGGCAAGGCGGCGATGCAGATCTGCGCCGCTTCGTCGAGCGAGATCGTGCAATGCTCCATGTCAATGAAAAGCCCATCGAAGCCGCAAGCATCCGCGATCATGGCGATTTCGGCGGTGCGGGCGAGACGCGTCGCCATGCACAACGCAACCTCGCCGCGCGCGAGGCGTTCTTTCGTGCGGTTGGTAAAGGCCACGAGCTCGGCGCTCAGTCGCGGTAGCTCGTGTCGATCTGGTCGAGGATGCGCAGGTAAGCGGCCCAATCGTGGCTGCCGCGGCCGGAATCATGATGCTCGTATTGCTCCGCGGTCTTGGCGCAGACCTCGGGTGGAATTTCGATCAATGGGTTACCGGTGGCTTCCATCATCAGTTGGATGTGCGCAGCCTCGAGGAGATGCGACATCAGCACGAAAGCCTCCCGCGCAGTCTTGCCGACCGTCAGCAAGCCATGGTTCTGCATGATCATCGCCCGGTTCTGGCCGAGATCCTTGTTGATCCGCTCGCGCTCGCCGAAATCCTCAGTGATGCCTTCATACGCGTGAGAACCGATGCGCTTGTAGAAGCGGATCGCCGGCTGTGAAAGCATGCGCAGGCCGCTCTTGAGTCCCGCAAAAGCCATGCCGATTTCAGTGTGAACGTGGATCGCGCAATTTACATCCGCTCGCGCGGCCAGTACGCCACCGTGCAGCGTGAAACCGGGACGATTGACGCCTGACTTCTCGTCCAAGTCCTCGTCCATCGATACCTTGGCAAGATTGGACGCAGTCACTTCCGTGTAAAGCAGATCGTGCTGCTTCATCAGGAACATGCGCGGCTCACCCGGAACCCGCATGGAGGAATGGTTGTAGATGACGTCGTCCCAGCCGTAATGCGCGGTCAGCCGATAGACGGCAGCAAGATCGACACGCGCTTGCCATTCTGCCGGCGAAATTTCACCCCGTGAACTTTTGGGAATGCTGGCGAGC